>JANLUE010001058.1:0-2889 GCA_031363325.1 Gemmataceae bacterium | reverse complement strand
TGAGACAAACTCCGGGTTTCAAGCTGACTCAGGCTTAGAATCGAAAGCGATTGGGAATTGGAGTTTCTCCGGTCCCCGGCCTCGCGGCAAATCCCAATTCCCAGTCGCTATCGGGTTAAAAGCCACTCGTCCGTTGTCCGTCAACCGTGCGAACGCTCCAAGTCGGCTCGCGTCGCTGCACTCGACTACAAAAACCATTACGAAGAAACGCCGCGGACCAACATGCCGAACTATTTCGCCACTTGCGCCCGCGGACTCGAGCCCATCCTGGCGAACGAACTCCGGGCTCTGAACGCGGGCACCGTCGAGCCTGGTCGGGGTGGCGTTTCATTTGCCGGCGCGCCCGACCTTCTCTATCGGGCCAACCTGTGGCTGCGCACGGCCGTGCGAATACTCCAGCCCATGCTCGAGGCCCACGTCGAATCGCCGGACGAATTGTACGACGCCGTGCGGACCATCGATTGGACGAAATACCTGACACCCGAGCACACGCTCGCCGTCGATTGCAACGTCCGCGATTCGCGGATCACGCATTCGCAATACGCTTCACGGCGCGTCAAGGACGCGATCTGCGACCAGTTCGTCGCCAAGTGCGGTCGGCGGCCGAGCGTCGACGTCGATCGGCCGATGCTCGGGCTCAACCTCCACGTCTACCGGGACAACGCGGTCCTGAGTTTCGATTCGTCGTGGGACTCGCTGCACAAACGCGGCTATCGGCCGGTGTTGACGAAGGCCCCGCTCAACGAAGCCCTCGCTGCCGGCCTCATTCAAAGCACCGGTTGGACGGGTGAAACTCCGTTCGTCGATCCGATGTGTGGCTCGGGAGCGCTCCCCATTGAAGCGGCCTGGATCGCGCTCAAGCGACCGCCTGGGCTGACTCGCAAACACTTCGGGTTCATGGGCTGGATGGACTTCGACGTTGGCTTGTGGGCCGCGATTCGCGACGAGGCTCGTTTGGGAATTCTGAAACAATTGCCCGTCGCGATTGCCGGAAGCGACATTCGGTCGGACGCGATCGACCACGCCCAGACGAACGCACGAGCCGCCGGGATCGGCAATCTGGTCGCGTTCGAGCGTCGCGACATCGCCGACTTCTTTCCCCCGGCCGGCCCGCCGGGGGTCGTGTTGTGCAACCCCCCGTATGGCGAACGGATCGGCGAGGAGGCGGAACTTCGGCCGCTCTACCGCGGCATCGGCGATACGTTCGCCCAACACTGCCGCGGCTGGAAATGCTTCGTGTTCACCGCGAACTCGGCCCCGTGGCGTTCGATCGGCATGCGCCCCGCCCGCACCACGCCCTTCTGGAACGGCAAGATCGAATGCCGCCTGATGGAGTTTCGACTGGGGCAGTGAACCGGTTGATCGCCCGAACGAGAACTACGTAGCGAGCCGACGGCGTTATCGACTTTCCGGTTGACAAGGCCATCGCGGCAACGACAAGGCGAGCCGGTCGGGCGTTATCCAGCTTCCGGTTGATAATGCGATTGACATCCCCATCAGTTCCACGGGCTTGGCGCGTGGGCTTTTATACGCCGGAGGCGTGGCAGCGGATCCTCGGATGGTAGCCCGACGCGTAAGCGAGGGATGAGCTTCGCGTCCAAATACGGTTGGCGTTCCCGACGCGTAATCGAGGGTCAGCCAAATTCCGCGAAGGCGAGCGTCTTCCTGTTCGCGACGCACTCCCTCGCTTGCGCGTCGGGCTACCATCCGAGGAACGCCAACCGTATTTGGGATGCGACGTTCACCCTCGCTCACGCGTCGGGCTACCATCCGATGATCGGCTGCCACGACTCCAGCGTGTAAAAGCCCACGCGCCAAGCCCGTGGAACTGATGGGGATGTCAATCGCATTATCAACCGGAAGCTCGATAGCCCGGCGTGTGGGCAAAGTCAAACGAAAATCAACACTCCTTACTGTCTCGTCCCGGCCGCGTTCACTTTGCCGTCGACCGTATCGTGGCCAATACCGGGGATCAGCCAGTCGAGGCCGAGTCCGCCGATCAGGGCGTCGTCGCCGTCGAAGCCCCAGAGGCTATCGTTTCCGGACCCCCCGTCGATTCGATCGTTCCCGACGTCTCCGGTCAGGTCGTCCGCCCCGGCCCCGCCGAGCATCGAATCGTTGCCATCTCCGCCCGACATTTTGTCGTTTCCGAGTCCGCCGTCCATCCAGTCGTTGCCGGCTTCGCCGACCATCAAGTCGTGTCCGTCGCCACCGGACATCGAATCGTTCCCTTCGCCGCCGAAGAGTTCGTCCGCACCCAGGCCGCCCGAGATCGAATCGTTGCCGAGTTCGCCGCGCAGCGAATCGTCGCCGAGCCCTCCATCGATCGAATCGTCTCCGAAGCCGCCCTGGGCTCGATCGTTGCCGGCTTCGCCGAGGAGCAGGTCGTTGCCGAGGCCACCCCAGAGGGCATCGTTTCCGTCGCCACCCCGGAGCAGGTCGTTGCCTTCGCCCCCGACGAGCGAATCGACGTTTGACCCACCCGCGAGCGAATCGTTGCCGGCCGCACCGAAGAGCAGGTCCATGCCCGACCCGCCATCGAGCAGGTCCGAGCCGCCACGTCCGTTGAGCGTATCGTCCCCGGCGTCGCCCATGAGGACATCGCTTCCCGAGCCGCCCCACAGCGAATCGTTTCCGTCGCCGCCATTCAATCGAACGGCCAAACTGGTGTCGTTGACGAGCTTGTCCGCTCCGGCGTGCCCATTGACGACGACCGATTTGATGTCGGCCGTGCGCAGGACGCGGGACTCGGCTTCCTTGCCCGTTTGCCGAATGACGGCCACCTTCGTGGTGTCCGGGCCGTAGAAATACAGTCGGATCGAATCGGCGTTGGCCGTCCCGTCCACGACGAGTTGGCCCTGAACGAAGCTGATCGAGGCGGGGACGTCC
>JANLUE010001230.1:0-3605 GCA_031363325.1 Gemmataceae bacterium | reverse complement strand
CGAACTCTCGCGAGTTCAGCAGCGACCAGAACACGTCTTCGTAGAAGGCCTTGTGGTCGGCCGGGCCCCGGGAGCGACGGCGGAGTTCCCCGACTTGCTGGGTCAGGAAGCCCAATTCGCTCGTCGTTTGCGAACTCACGGTCTTGCCGGTCTTCGGATCGACTTTGGGGATTGTCACGCTGATCGTGCCGCTCGGGCGACGACTCAGGGCCATCAGATACAAATCGGCAATCACGGCCATCTCGTTGCCCTTGTGACGGCTGATCGCCTTGTCGACCGCACTCGTGCCGTCCTTGCGGCTCACTTCGCTATTCAGTTCGCTGCCATTCATCATCAAGAGGGCCTGGATGATCGTGCCGTTGAACGTGACTTCATTGCCTTCGTCGTCCCCGAAGTTGCGCGACAGTTTGTCGAGCCAAGCGTCGCGCTTCGTTTTCTTGGCGTCCTTGTCCGGGGCCATGTCCAATCGCGTGGCGACTTCGAGCGACTCGAACAGAACTTCCGGCGACATCGACTTCAGGCCCATGCGGCTGAAGTACGCGGCTGCCTCATCGGCCGAGTTCGAACCTTTGCCCTTCAAGCCATTCGATTGATAGGTCAGCGAATAGGCGTCACTCGAACAGATCCATTCAGCCAACTTCTTGATGTCGAAGTTCGATTCGATAAACGCTTCAGACAGTTTGTTTAACAGGTCCGGATGAACGATCTTGTTGTGCCCACCGAAGTCGTCGGGGGCCGGCAATTCGTTCATGCCGCGGCCGAAGAAGTGGGCCCACATGCGGTTCACGAACGCCTTGGCGAAGTTGTCGTGTTTGACGATGTAATCCGCCAGGACTTCGCGGCGCGACTTGCCGCCACTCGCGGGCAAACCGCGACGGGGCACGGTGCCTTCCTTCTCCAATTCGGCAAGGTTCGGCAGAAAGTTCGGCTTCACGAACGCGACCAGGCCGCTCCGGCGCTCGAAAGACAGCATGCCGTCCTTGTTCAAGTCGGGGTTGTCTTTGATGCCGACCGGGACGGCCGTCATCTTCTTCTTGCCGCCGTTCCCTTCACGGAGGGCGGGCGTTCCTTCGCGATCGACCTGCCGGAAGAACGCGTTCGTCTTCCAGAAGTTGTCCTGCTTCCACTCCGGGTTGAACGGGTGGTCGTGACACTGAATGCAGTTCGTCTGGATACCGAGGAACAACCGGGTGACGCGCGATGTGATCGGAATCGCGTCCCACTTGCCGTCTTCGGCGACCTTGTCCTTCGGGACGGCCTCGCCGAGGTGGGCCATCACGAAGCTGGCGGCCCCGTTCTCGTTGGTCTTGCCCGCAGCCGTCAAGAGTTGCCGGGTCATCGTGTCCCAGGGGGCGTTCTTGTAGAACTGTTCTTCCAGCCAGAGTTCAATCGAATCGTGATAGAGCTCGGCGACTCCGCCGCGGGTCATGAGCCATACGCCCCAAATATTGGAGAAATGTGTCGCGTATTCGCTCGCGTAGTCGTAGCTGATGACGGTCTTTGGGTCTTTCGGATTAGTTCGCTCGGCGAACTTCGGCTTGTATTCCTTTTCGTGCAGGAGCCGTCCGATGAGTTTGGCTCGTTTGTTGGCGGCACTATCCCCTTCGGCGAAGTCCCGAGCTTCCTCGGCGGTCGGGATGCGCCCCACGATATCCACGAAGGCTCGGCGAACGAACTCGAAGTCGGTCGCCCGCTTGGAGGGCTTGAGCCCGGCCGCCTCCCAGGCCTTGACCAACTCTTCGTTGATCAGCAACGTTTGCGGTGCGATGGCGTCGGCCGCCCGGAGAGGCGAGCTCGACACGGCCAGGGCCGAGACGGCGATCGCGGTCAGGGCGAACCGTCCGCTCGGGGTGAGTCGGCAGATCATGGGGTCCGGTCTCCTGAAGGCGGGGCAGGCGTGATCGACAGGTGAAGCGTGAGTCAACGGCCAACTTGGCCGGCACGGTCTGGATTGGGGCAAACCGGTTGCTGTGCAGTCTAGGACGAAAAACCCACCTGGAAGGTTCCCGAACCACCCGGTGGCCGGGAAAAACCCCCTCCGCCGGGATACAAGGACGAAGAATCGAGGTGCCCTGCCCATCTCGCCAAAGCTGACACGAGAAATTCACCCACTGGGCCTGAAACCGACTTTAATTCGCTAAGGAATCAAAAAGGTGAACCTGGGGATACGAGTCGAATGCTGCCGCGTTCGTCGGGCGATTTAGGTCGCGCCCAGGTGTTCAATTCTCGCGACGAGTTCCGCCCTCTCCCCAACTTCCGCCGCCGATTCGCCGCGAACCGTGATGTGCCCCACCTTGCGATTGGGCCGGGGCCGCTTGCCGTAGAGGTGCAAGTGGGCACGTACCTTCAACACTTCGGCCGGGTCCGGCCAACCGCCGATCAGGTTCAACATCACCGAATGGCCCACGCAACTGGTCGAACCGAGTGGTAGGCCGGCGACGGCCCGCAGGTGATTCTCGAACTGGCTCGTCTCGGCACCTTCAATCGTCCAGTGGCCCGAGTTGTGAACGCGGGGGGCCATCTCGTTCACGATCAAGTCGCCACCGACCTCGAACAACTCGACGGCCAACACCCCCACATAGTCGAGCGCTTCGAGCGCCCGCGTCGCGATCCGTTCGGCCTTCGCTTGCAAGTCTGGCGAAATGTTTGGCGCCGGCGCTGTGCTTCGCCTCAGGATGCCATCGCGATGGACGTTTTCGATCAGGGGGTAAAACGCCAGTTCGCCCGCCCGGCCACGCACGGCCACGATCGAAAGCTCGCGTTCAAACGGCACGAATCCTTCGAGGATCAACGGTCGGCCGCCGAGGACCGCCCAGTTCTTTTCGACATCGTCGGCCGTCCGCAAAACCGCCTGGCCCTTGCCGTCGTAGCCGAACCGCGTCGTCTTCAGGACGGCCGGCAGGCCGATGCGCCGGACGGCCGCGTCCAGTTCGTCGCGAGACTGCACTGCGGCGAACGGCGGGACCGCCACGCCGAGGTCGCGGAAGAACGACTTCTCCGCGACTCGTTCCTGGCCGACTTCCAGGGCACGCGGCGTCGGGTACACGGGCACGCGGTCGGCCAGCCACCGAGCCGACTCGACGGGCACGTTCTCGAACTCATACGTGACTGCATCGAGTCCCTGGCAGAAGTGGTAGAGCGATTGAAAGTCCTCGTACTCGCCGCGCACGTGCGGTGCCACGACGGCCGCCGGGCATTCGCTCGCCGGGTCGAGGACGCGCGTCGAGAGCCCCAGCGGATGCCCCGCCAGCGCGAGCATCCGAGCCAACTGACCGCCGCCGAGGATTCCGATGTGCATGTGCGAGTTCCGGAAGAATCTCCGTCACTGTAGAACTACACCGTGACCCTGCCAGACACGCCGACTGCCGCGGGCCCGCTCCTCGATGCCTGGGGCATTGAGGACTTTGGCCGTGGCTTCCGAAATCTGCACGGGCTCGGCCGGCATCTCGGCTCGGAGCTTCCGAGCTTCGTTCCCTACCTCGAACGGTTTTTGCCGGAGACCGCCGACCCCGATCTGGCGCTCAACGGTCTCGAGCGGTTCTTCGCCAATCGGGCGGCCCAATCTCTCGGGCCGGCGGTCCTGGCCGACGATGGCCGCAAGCTCG
>JANLUE010001229.1:0-4678 GCA_031363325.1 Gemmataceae bacterium | reverse complement strand
CGGGCGGCGCGGTGAAAATTTGTTCCGGGCGACCGACGGCGATGGGCTCGAGGGGAGATGGCTAATGGCATTATCGCAGTCGAGTCAAGGAGATTGACTCGACTCCGTGAAACGAGCCGATTCCGGCCGGCCCTCACCTTCGGTCAACGAGCGTTTCGCGTACAAAGCCGCCCCCAATGTGCCGTCCCCACTTGAGCGCCGCGCCGTTCGGCCGTACATTGGCCCCGACACCTCCTTCGCTTCACGGAGCCCCCGACATGTCGCTGGGCGTCGATCGGATTTGCGTCATCGTCGGGCGGACCCGGCACAAGATGGTCCAGATCGAACTCGAAGAGGCCGTCAAGCGCGGGGCCGGCTTCATCGAGGTCCGGCTCGACTTCTTCGCCAAGGCCATCGACTTCAAACGCCTGTTCCCGCACAAGAAGTGCCCCTGGGTCGCCACGGTTCGACGCCACGCGGACGGCGGCCGCTACAAGGGCCCCGAGGCCGAACGGCAGACGGTTCTCCGACAGGCCATCGTCTCGGGGTTCGACTGGGTCGACCTCGAAACGGACGTGGCCGACACGATCAAGCGGTTCCGCGACGTCAAGCGGATCGTCAGTTATCACAATGTGACCGAGACGCCGGACGACCTCGAAGGCATCTACGCCAAGATGTGCGAGCAGGACTCGGACGTAATCAAGATCGTCACGCTCGCCCAGCACCCAAGTGATTGCCTGCGCATCCTCGATTTGCTCAAGGGGGCGAAGAAACCGACGGTCGGGCATTGCATGGGCGAGATCGGCCTGCCGAGCCGCATCCTCTCGCTGAAATACGGGGCCCCGTTCGTCTATGCCGCGTTCAACAAGGAGCGTGGCATCGCCCCGGGGCTGCCTTCGTTCGAGGAAGTCACGCGGTTCTTCCACGTTCGCCGCATCACCGAGAACACGAAAGTGTACGGCGTACTCGGCGACCCGGTGGCCCACAGCTTCAGCCCGGCCCTGCACAACTTGATGTTCCACCACACCGGGATCGATGCCGTCTACCTGCCGTTCCGCGTGCCGCGCGGCGAATTGCACGAGTCCATCAAGGCGTTCGATCGCATTCCCGTGAGCGGCTACAGCGTGACGATTCCGCACAAGGAAGCGGCCGCCGCACTGGCCGCCTCGGCCGATAATCGGGCCGAGGAGACGGGGGCCGCGAACACGCTCGTCCGCCGGGCGAACGGTTTCCACGCCTCGAACACGGACTACGAAGCCGCCATCGAAGGCCTTCGCCAAAACATGCCGTTCGAGGACGGCAAGCAGAAGGACATTAAAGGAACCGGCGCGATGGTGCTTGGCTCGGGCGGGGCGGCCCGGGCCGTGGCGCACGCGCTCCATCAGGCCGGCGCGAGCCCGCTCTGGATCGTCGGCCGAACCGCCGACAGGACGGAAAAGCTCGCCGCCGAAGTGCACGGCAAGGCCGTCGAGTGGGAGGCGCGGCACAACTTCGATTGCGGCATCCTGGTGAACTGCACACCGGTCGGCATGCACCCGAATCTCGACGATTCGCCCGTGCACGCCAGCTTCTTGAAGCCGGGCATGGTCGTGTTCGACACGGTCTACAATCCGGAACAGACGTTGCTCATCAAGTGGGCCAAGGACCGCGGCTGTCAAACGGTGACCGGCGTCGAGATGTTCGTCCGCCAAGCCGCGTTGCAATTCGAACTGTTCACGGGCCGCAAAGCCGACCTGGACGAAATGCGCGGCATCCTGCGCCGAGCGCTCTCGCCGTTGAACTATCGGGATGAAACGGAAGAAGAGTGACGTCCGAACTCCGTTCCGATTGAACCAGTTTGATTCGGAATTCGGACAATCCCGAGAGTTCCAAGTGAATGTTGATTGGGCATTGCTCTCTCCCTTCCGGAACTTGAAATGACTCTCCCCCACCGAGCCGCAGCCCTCCTCTGCGGCCTCTTGTGCCTGTTCCTCCCGCCATCACTCCGCGCCGAAGACTTTGTCCTCGTGGAGAAGGGCCAGGCCCGGATCGCGATCCATGCCCCCGGCGAGAACGAGTGGGCCGGCCGACGGCTGGCCGATCGGCTCTTCAAGTTCACGGGGGCTCGCGTGCCGGTTCACACCGGCAAGTTGCCGCCCGAGACGAAGGCCCCGATCGTCGTTGTCGGGACCCCGACGACGAACTCGACTGTGAAATCCGTCCTGGACGGCGACAAGCGAATCGATGACCTCGGCGAGGAGGGTTACGTTCTCAAAATCGCCCGGTGGAACGAGCGCGACGTTCTCGTCGCGGGCGGGAAGACGTTGACTGGCGCCCAGCACGCGGTCAGCGAGTTGGTGAGTTGGAAATTGAAGCTCACCGAGGGTGGCGCAATAACGTCGGGCACGCTCGACGAAGTCGACAAGCCCGCCCTGAAGTATCGCATCGTCTGGACTTGGGACGGCCACTGCAACTGGGCGAACTCCGTTGAAGAAACGATGGCCCTTTACGTGAACGGCAATCCCGAAGTCGGGTCGATGGCCGTCCCATACACGCCGGAGGGATTTCGAACGCACTTCACGCGGGCGATCGACTACTTCAGCGACCACAAGCTGAACGGCCTGATCGTCTGGGGCTTTCTGCGCGACGAACATGGCGGCATCGAGATGGGCCGTGAGATCAGCCAGTACGCCCGACGCAACAACGTCCGCATCCTCCCGGGCGTCTGTTCGCAGGGCGGGTACGGCGGGTTCATCTTCAGTGCGAAGAACAAATTCAACCTCGACGTCTGGTGCAAGGAGCACCCGGAACTGCGCGCGAAGAACGAGATGGCGAACCGGTCGCGAGCATGATCGATCCGAGCAAGCGCGAGAATCAACAGTGGCTGCGCGACGGGTCGAAGTGGTTGTTCGAAAACCTGCCGGACATCGGTGGAATCAACCTGGAGAATGGCGATTTCTTCTCGTGCCAGTGCGAGGACTGCCGACGCGAGCGGGCGAAGCCGGAGAACGACCCCAACTGCCTGTGGGACATGCAGGCGTCGCAGCGGCCGATCCTGGAAGTCGCCCGCACGATGCGGCCGGACGGCTGGATGACGTTCGCCACTTATGTCGGCTTCACGGAGGCGGCGGCCAAACGGGCCGGCAAGAACGCCGTCTATCCACCGAAGTTCGCGAACCAGGTTCTCGACAACGCGATCTGTCAGTGGACGGTCACGGGGATGACCGACGCCAAATCTTGGCCGGACGGATTCAAGCCCCCGGCCACGACTGCGAAGGATCAGATCGGCCTGCTGCATCACGGCAGCCTGTGGGGTTCGCCCGTCGATCCCGCCCGCTGGTGGGCGACTTCGCCTGCGACGACGGGGGCTTGGAACGACGAATACTCGACGCTGTTTCCATTTGTGTGCGGCCGCACGGCGCAGGCCAAAATGGGCGGAATCGCGATCACGGGGCAGAACGGCAATCAGTGTCCGCAACATGACTTGAACTACCTCGCGTTCGAGTATTTCAGTTGGCACCCCGAGCGAACGTACGACGATTTCAAACGCGATCGCCTGGCACCGAGCTTCGGCGGAAGCGAACGCGTGGATCTGTACTTGAAGCTGCTTCGCGATACCTCGAAGGCACCCGTCGAGATTGAAGCTTTACGATCGCGAGCCGTCGAGACCTCGAAGGCGAAGGACCTGGATGTCCGGCAGCGTACCCGGTGGGTGAACCTTGCTGGAGAGCTGGCGCGTCGGCACAAGAGCGCTCGCTCCAAAAACTAACCACAGAGTCACCGAGAACACAGAGAGTCGATGAGCGAGTTCAGGTCGCGGATATTCGATTGAATTGTCATGAATCACTCTTCAATCGGCCGACATTGGTCAGCGACAGCTCTGTGATCTCTGTGACTCTGTGGTTAGTGGTTTTCACAGGAAAGGCTCGGCGCATGAGGGCGACGTTTCTCGCCGTGACGCTTGCCCTTACACATGCCGCTGCGGCGGAGAAGGACACGTTGCCGCCATTGAAGGACGGCCGCGTGCCTCGAAGCGTCGACGAAATCTGGAAGGACTTCGATCCGCGTCGCGAGCCGTTGGAAACCGAAGTCCTGAAGGAATGGGAAGACGATGGCCTGGTGTGCCGCATCGTTCGCTTTCGCGTGGGGGTGTTCAAAGGCGTTAAGTCGTGGGTGGGCGGGCTGTACGCGTTCCTGCTGGCGGTAAGTGCGCCGCGCAACACCTTCCCGCTGCAACTGGCAGCCGGCGTCACCAGCGAAACCTTCGAGACGGTGCCTGTTACCGCACCGGTCTATGCCCTGCGCACGTTGACGCTGAACTTCGGTGCGACCACGGCCCTGCTTGTCGGCTCGGGATAGATCATGAATTCGCCCGCGCCCAGCACCGTCAATCCAATCAACGGCGTTCCTTCGGGCGCCTACCCGACCTCGGGCGTGCGCGCCTGGCTCAGTGCCGACGACTTTGAATGGCAGTTCAGCCAGCCGCAGGTCGCACTGGGTTTCTACGGCGTCGACATCGGCGACTTCAACGGCCAGCTCACGCTCGAACTGGTGCACGCCGACCAGTCGGCGACGCGGCTGCTGGCGTCCAGCGGCAACGTCGACACCGTGGGCTCGGTGCAGCACTTCGGCGTGCTGTCGCTCGAACGCCCATTCGTTGCCGTGCGCTTCGGCAACAGCGCACCGGTGGGCTACGACGGTATTGTGTTCGACGACCTGA
>JANLUE010001194.1:0-3065 GCA_031363325.1 Gemmataceae bacterium | reverse complement strand
CCCCCGATGGCAAGTTGACGGCAAAGCAGATCGGCGATGTCGAGGCGTGGATCAACGGCGGCGCGGTCTGGCCAACGGACACGCCAGATCAAAACTGATAGTTCACGCTGAACATGCCCTCGACGCCATACGGCTTCGGCCCAACGAGGGGGACGCAGAGAGCGGCACCGCATGAGAGGCGCGGGAACTGGAGGTTCACGCCCGTCGTCAGGTTGACCTGGTCGCGGAAGAAGACGGTCGCGCTGTCGGCGCGTTGCGTCAGCGGGATGTTCGCGTGGACTTCGACGACCGGGGCGATGCCGCGGATCAAGGTGTCGCGGTCGTTCTTGTACAACCAATAACCCGCGCCGACGCTTGTGAACAGAGCGGTCGGGTAGATCGGTTCGGCCGGCAGGAGCACGGCGGTCATGCCCTGGACGAAGGTGCGATCCGAGGTGAGGCTCGTGCCGAGCCACGGTTGAACGAACACGGAACGCGGAGCGCCGGCGGAGCCGCGACCGCCAGTCGGAAGCGTGAAGTTCAGGCCGACCGTGCACACGTCGCCCGATTCGCAATCGTTGTAGACCGCGTACTTCCCGATGAACGTGAGGTCGCCGACCTCGTGCGACTCGACGCTCGCGATGCCCCCGGTACTCAGGAACGGCAGACGGACGCCGAGCGACGCGTTCGAGCCAACCGTCGATTCGAGGCCCAACACGTGGCGCGTGAGCGAAAGCTCTGGCGAGCCGGCGGGATTCACGGCCCCGTTCACATCGGAGTACCGGTAGAACGAATAGGAAACGCGGTCGCTCGGGCGTGGGCCGTCGGCATCGCTGATCTTGAAGCCGTTGTAGCGCGGCGCGACGGGCACGCTCAGGACTCCCCGGCCCGATTGAACGCGCGTCGAGAGGCCGATGAAGTCGCCGAAGAAGCCGGGATTCAAACTGGCGGCCGCCTGCGTGCCGGCCTCCGGGGCCTGAGCGAGTAGATCGCCACCGGGTGCTGCGACATCGAGTCCGGCATCGGGCGGGTTCGCGCCAGGCGGAGTGCCGACCGGTTCCACGCGTCCGCCGGTCGCGTCCGCAAGTTCGCGAGCCTGGGCGGTCGGGCCGAAGAACCAACTGGCCCGCAGGCCGAACTGGTAGTCGAAGAACTTGTTCGCTCCGTCCGACAGCGGCATCACGAGGCCGGCCGAGACGAGCAGGTTCGTGCCGATCTGGGCCGTCGCCCCGACGGTCAGGTTCCATTCGTCGAAGCGGTTGTTCGAGGCCGCGACGGCGAGCCCGCCCGCCTGTATGGTGCTCGCGTCGGAGAGCGACGTGTTGTAGTGCAATTCGGCGAACGGCGCGAGGCCGCGCAGCATGTCCGACGAATCGTTGCGAATGATCCAGTACCCGAGTTGCGCGTCGAGCGACAGCAGCGTCTGGTCGTAGATTCGGCCGTATTGAGTTCCACCGACGAACACGCGGCTACCAACGGGATCGACGCCGAGCGCGGCCCAGGCCTGCGTGAAGAAGCGATCCCCCGGCGTCCACTGGGCCGCGACGTAGGGGGTCACGATCCACGAATCGTTCGTGATCTTCAGGAACTCGCCGCCCGTGGGAGTGCGGACGATCGTGTCCGGCCCGGTCGGCAGGCTGAGCCCAAGTCCGGCCGCGACGTTGAACTCTTGGCCGCGCAGCAACAGGCCCTTGAAGGTCAGGTTGACGTTGCCGAACTCGGTCGCCCGATTCGTTGTGCCATTGAGGCCAACGGTCGGGTCGAGCGTCGAAGCGAACGGGAAGCGAGCTTCGATCGACGCTAGGCGGTCGAGAAACGTGTACTCGATCCCCGGCGAGAAGCGCGTGACGTTGATGCCGCCCGGCGTGAGGGCCGCTCCGTCGAAGTAGTCGCCACCGAGGATGATTCGGTCGCGCGGCATCGGGCTGTTGTCGTCGCTCAGTTTGGTACGACCAACAACCCCGCCGGCCGTCGGCGAAGGAACGACGGCGAGGGCGCGAATTGAACTCGACGCCGTGATGATGTCGTAGGCCTGATTGATGTTGTAGGCCGTGGGAATTCCGCTTTGGGAGCGCGTGCCAACGCTGCCGGGCGCGAAGAACAGCACGGAGGCACCGGGGTTCAGCGATTGCAGTGCGCTCGTGACGGGCGCGCTTTCGAGCAAGGCGACCAGTGGTGGATTGGCGTTCAAGCTGGTCGATGTCGGCACGAGCGGCGAAGGGATCGTGATCGAACGACCATTGTCCGAAATGATGAGCGTCGAAGATTGCGTGTCGAGCGGACCGAGCAAGTTGTTGCCGCGTCGGGTGTAATCCAGCAGGATGTTCGGGGCCGAAAACTGATTCCCCGTGAAGACGAAGAACAGCGATCGCTTATTGATGACCAGTTGCGTAATCGAGCGCGTCGAGCCGCCGAACTGATCGCCGTACAAGTTCGGGTTCAGCGTCGCGGCCGCCTGCGTGCCCGCTTCGGGCGCCTGGGCGAGCGGATCGGTGTTCGGTGGCACGACCGGTGGCTCGACGGCGGGGTCTTTTTTGTCGGGTGGCCGAGTTGGATCGATTGGAAGTTTCATCGGCTCGCCGGGCGGAACGACGGTCGCCGGCGGCGGGCAATCGGGCAGGACGATGATGCGCTTCGGCGGATGACGCCAACCGGTGGCGGCGGGCAGGATTTCCGGAACCGGGTCGGCCGCGAACGCGGAGCCTGCGAGGATCGTCGGAACGGCGAGCGCTCGAAGGAGAAGCCATCGCGTCATAGCCCGGGCCTCCTGGCCGAAGGAACGACCGACCCGGCGCGAGAGGCCGAGGGACGGTCCCTCGGATAATCGTCACAATCTGCCCGGTCGCTTGAGTCCGTGCGCCCGGGGCTGAGATTTCTCAAGTGGAATCCACCCGAGTTTCGGCAATGAGACGCGGTTTTGGGGGGATTGGTGAAAGGGCGATGTTGGTGTGATCATCGCTAAACTCAAGTCACGCTGAGAACGGGAGTTTTTGTGGGATAGGCGAGCCGGGGGGCGTTAGCCCCTCGGGTGACGCCGCAATGGCTTCCCTCAAGTTGGTTTGCTTGGAAGGGGCAAGCAAACGCGG
>JANLUE010001052.1:0-1829 GCA_031363325.1 Gemmataceae bacterium | reverse complement strand
GCCCGGCAAGCCGGCCTACGGCGAAGGTGCCAGGGCGGCCGGGCCGGTCGTGAAAGTGTTCCTCGAATTCGATGGCCCCGGCGGCAAGCCCGTCCGAGTGCCGATTGAAAAGTCCATGGTCCATCGCGACACGGGCAAGCCGATTGGCGAACTGAAGTGGCACTTCACCGGTTCGATCTCGAAGCAGCCGGATCCCGAGAAGGACGACACGGTTTACGGCGCAGATCTGACCGGAACGTTCCTGTCGCTGTTCCCGGTGACGGACTGCTGCGTACTACAAACGCAACTCACGATGGCCGACGAGCCGAACTTCAAACTGGAGACCGACCCCAAGGTGGTCCCCAAGGCAGGCACGGCCGTTCGGTTGGTGATCGTGGCGGAGTAACGATTGAATTGGAACAAAAAAGGCCGACCCAAACGGGTCGGCCTTTTTTGAATGAGTGCAAAGTCCTGTTGGAAGCTCCTCCGACGTCGCCCAGTCATCGAAGTCGTCAATCCAACAGGACAGTCGAATAGTACCTTGCGTGCGGGGCGATTGCAAGTGTCCAGGTTGGGTTTTTCCGGAATTCATGCCTAATCCGTAATTCTCATGAGCTTGAAAGCGTTTTTTCTGCTTGACAATAAAGAAGTTACGTCGAAAGCAATGGACGGGCGGAAAAATGTCAAATTGCGCAGTTTGGGAGCGCTTTCTGAATCGTAGCACCGGGAATGAATCGAAGCAATTTGTCGTGCCCAGTCCAAAGTGGGCGTGGAACCCTCGCTCAGATCGGAATGACCCCAGAGGGACATCCAGGTCGTTCATCGGCCTTCATTAACTCCTCCAAAGTTGATTCTCCAAATCATGTTCGTCGAGTCACTCGTATTTTCGCGAGAATTTCGCCAGTTTCGCCCACACAATAATTCCTCCAGGATTCCTCCAGAGGTGGGGTGTGGTGGTATCCGCTGGAGGAATCTTAAAACTGCTTCGGACGGGGGTTGAGTTTGTTAAGTCCGCACGCGCTCGCCAAACAGGACCTCGGCGTTCTCGCGGAACACCATGTCGTGGCCGGCCACCGGGATCGCGGCGCGAATGAACTCCGCGTAAGCCGGCATCGGCGCGAGCGGCCAATCGCTTCCGTACAGGAAGCGATTGGGCCGTTCGGCATATCGATACGCCGACTTGATCCGGTCGACGGTATCGCGTCGACTTTCGGCTGAAGTTGGCTCGTGAAAGTCTTCATCCGACCCGATCGCCAGACCCGAGAGATCGACCCAGACGTTCATGTTCTTATAGACGACCTCGGCCGCGTCGGTCATCCACGGGTTGCCCACGTGGCAAAGCACGAACTTGACATTGGGAAAATCGACCGCGACCTCGTCGATCAACAAGGGATGTGCGAACTTCAGTTTGGCGTATGGCGAATAGGTATCGCCCGTGTGGAAGAACACGGGCAACTTGTGTTTCGCCGCGAGTTCGTAGTACGGTGCATATCCGGGGTCGTTCGGAAAATGATGGACGTACCCGAGATACCCTTTGAACGCGACGATGCGGCGGTCGGCCAGTTGTGCTTCCACTCGGCGCAACTGCTCGCGATCCGACTGACGTGGGTCCATCACGCCGATCGCGAACAGGCCGGCGACTTGATCGGCGATCTCGAGGGTCCTGGCGACGCCGAGCGGATCGCTCGGCCCCGCGTCCCAGACGCCCATCGTGGCGGCCCGGGTGAATCCGCCGGCCAGCATTTGCTCGCGAACGACCCGGGCCACGTTGGTCGCGCTCGCACGCAGCCCCTGGCTGAGCGGCCCGACCCCCGGTAGGTTCGGCGGCGCGACGTGAATGTGAACGTCAA
>JANLUE010001166.1:0-6341 GCA_031363325.1 Gemmataceae bacterium | reverse complement strand
CGTTTCTCCGCCTCGATCTTCTCGGCTTCCGCCAGGGCGGCTTTGGCCATCGCCCGGTTCTGGGCCTCGAGCACAGCCGCTTCCGCTTCGCGCTTCTTCGTCTCGGAAAGTTGATACGCTTCGGCCTTCTTCACCGCGAGTTGAGCCTGTGCTTGCGCGATCGACGCCTGAGCCGTCGCTTCGCCCGAGGTCGCCTTCGCGTTCGCGTCGGCGAGGCGAACTCGCTTCTCGCGGTCAGCGTCGGCTACCTGCGCTTCGCGATCGAACACGGCCCGTTGCTCGCCGACCTTCTGGTCGCGGTCGAGCTCGGCGATGCGAATCGCTTGTTGTCGCTGCGACTCCTTGATCAGCGCTTCCTGTTCGAGCAGGGCGGTCTGCTCGCCGACCGCCGTTTCCTTGGCGAGCTGAGCGAGCCGCACGGCCTGTTCGCGGATCGCTTCCTTCGTACCGATCTCGCGAAGTTTCGTGGCGTTCGCGACCTGGATGGCCCGTTCGCGGTCGGCCTCGGCAACGCCCGTCTGGCCCTTCTTTTCCTGCTCGGCGACGTCGATCTTGGCCTGTTGGATCGCCGTCGCGGCGGCCTTGCGGCCGATCGCCTCGATGTAACCGCTCTCGTCCGTGATGTCCGTGATATTCACGTTGATCAGGATCAGCCCGATCTTCTTCAACTCGCCTTCGAGCGACTTCAGAATGTTCTCCAGGAACTTGTCGCGATCGCGATTGATGTCCTCAATCCGCATCGAGGCGATGACCTGGCGAAGCTGGCCGAAGATGATGTCGGCCGCCTGTTGCTTGATCGCGTCGGTCCCCAGGCCGAGCAATCGGATCGCCGCATTCTGCATCGTCTCGGCATCGGTCCCGATCGCGACCGTGAACACGCTCGGGACGTTGACGCGGATGTTTTCGATCGAAAGTGCCCCCTTCAGGGGGACTTCAATCTGGATCGGTTCGAGGCTGAGATACGCGAAGTCCTGGATGAGCGGGACGACGAACGCGGCCCCGCCGTGGACGCAACGAGCCGCGTTGCCGCCGGCCGTCTTGCCGTAGATCACGAGGACGCGATTGCTCGGGCAGCGTTTGTAACGCTTGGCGACGAACATCAAGAGGCCGAAGAACACCACGCCGAACGCGATCGCCAGGGCGAGCGGCCACGGGAAATCGGCCGGCAGGCTGTTTTGGGCGAGCAGCGTGGACGGAACCATGTTCAGGCCTCCGAGCGGTGGGTTGCGACTTCGACGGAGTTCGGGCCGAGCACGGCGACGACACGGATCGGCGTTCCGGTGGCGAGTTCGCCATCGGCCGTGAAAGCTTCGAGTTCGACGGTTCGATTCTGAAGGTTTAGCGTGACTTTGCCGGCCCCGGCCTTGCGGGCTGGCACGCGCAGGTAGACTGTTCCGGTTTCGCCGACCGCGCCTTTGATACGGACGCTACCATCCGACTTCAGTCGGTAGAGCATTCGCATCAGGGTCGCAACGAGATAGAGGGCCCCGAAGCCGGCGAGAGCGGCGGAAGCCAGCTGCGCGGAGTGCGGCAATTCGTAATAGCGGGCCGTTAGCCCGGCCAGACCAAAGAAACAGATCGCCGCGCTGACGGCGCGAAAAGTCAGGAAACCGAAGAACCACTCAGCCGTCGACAGGTGTCCATCATGATCGGTGTCGGCCGACCAATCGTGGTGCATTTCCGCATCGTGTCCATTGCCTCCGATGCCGAGCAACCCGGCCAGGAACTGGCAAACGATGAGTGCGCCGCCGAGGCCCGCACAGATCAGAAAGAGCGTTTCCATCGGCCGGTTCCTCGGGAAGTGTCGGAGGGTTATTCGAGCGGGCTCGCGGGGTATTAGAAGGAAGGGTGGGCGGAAGTCGAAGAATGAAGTCTTTGGCGGATCGCCAGGCTCGCGAGCAACTGATCGGTGCACCGTTCCCATGTGAATTTCCGCGCGTGATTGACGCATGCTTCCGCATTTCCCGTCGCCAGAGCCAATTCGATTGCTCGACTAAGGTCGTCGTTCAGGGCCCCGCAGCCGGGTTCCGTCACGATGTCGATTGGGCCGACGACCGGGTACGCGGCCACGGGGACGCCGCAGGCCAACGCTTCGATCAGCACTAGGCCGAACGTGTCGGTCTTGCTCGGGAACACGAACGCGTCGGCGTTCGAGTACGCTTCGGCGAGGGCCGGCCCGGAGCGATAGCCAAGGAACACAGCGTCGGGAAATTCGCGTTGCAATTTCTCGCGAGCGGGGCCATCGCCGACCACGATCATCGTGCCGGGCGTTCGCAAGTTCAGGAACGCGTCGAGGTTTTTCTCTTTCGAGACTCGGCCCGCGTACAGCAAGATTGGCCGAGGATATTGTGCCCAGGTCTTCGGTCGCGGGGCGAACAAGGTCAGGTCCACGCCGCGCGACCAACGGGCCATGTTCCGAAACCCGTGGCCCGCGAGTTCGGACTCCAGCGACGGGGTCGAAACGAGGATGGCCGTCGCCCCGCCATGGAACCAGCGCAGGAAGCGATACGACCAACCGGCCGGGATTTTTAGATGCTCTTGAACGTACTCCGGAAACTTGCTGTGATAGGATGTGGTGAAGGATCGACGGTTTCTTACGCACCAGGCGCGAACCGCGAGGCCGATCGGCCCCTCTGTGGCGATGTGGATCGCGTCCGGGTCGAATTGGCGGATCGCCGAGCCGAGCGCCCGTCGGCCGAGCCACGCCAGGCGAATCTCCGGATAGAACGGCAGCGGGACCGTGCGAAACTGCCCCGGATGGACGACTTCGACCGCGTGCCCGCGTCGTTGCAGGTGGGCGATCGAGGTTTCCCAGGTGCGCACGACGCCATTCACCTGGGGACGCCAGGCGTCGGTTGCCAGCAGGATGGATAAAGGTTTCTTCATTTGTTGATTGGAGCGGGGCCATGCCCGACCCGGACAAACGAAAGCTACGAACGTTGAAGCGGACGCTCAAGCGGGCCGGCAGCAAACATCGTCGCCGCGAACTCAAGCAATCGCTCGACAACCCCGAGTCGGCCGGGGAGGTCGAGGAAAGCTTCGGCAAATTCAGCTCCGAAAGCCTGAACGGGCTCGACAGCGATTCGACTCGTAAGCGCGACGAGTGAGTTTTCGCTACGCGCTCGGCGAACGACTTTCAGGTTGACCATGCCAGATTGGTTCCCGCACGTCGGCGACGCACCGAGCGGAGCTGCTTTAGCCCCCTACTCTATACCTCCGAGGGACATGACCCTTGCTCGGAGGCTTGGAATGCTGTCGCCGATGCCTGGCGGCATACGCCGCTCCGCTCGACCCGGACGAAGACGTGAATCTTCGTTTCCCAATCGCTTTCGTCTCCGCACAATCGAATTGGAACTTCACCCCCAATGACCGACTTCCTCGCGCTTGTCGAATCCGCCGACCCGAGCGTCTATTCGCTCACGACCCGCACGCCGGGGCCGGCGGGCAAGTTGCCGCTGACACCGGAACTCCTGCGGCACGCGCCGAGCGGGGATCTGTTCGGCTGGACACAGAACGTCGGCATGGGGTTGCAGCCGGAGTTGCTCGGCCGCCAAGAGTTCTTGATCCTTTCAACGCACGGCGGCTTGCGGGCCGACGATGGGAGCCCGGTTGCCCTGGGGTTTCATTCGGGCCATTGGGAAGTCGGCTTGCTCGTCCGAGCGGCCGCCGAAGAGTTTCGCAAGATCGGCTGCATTCCGTTCGCGGGGGCGGTCACCGATCCGTGCGACGGCCGAACGCAAGGCACGCCCGGCATGTACGATAGTTTGCCGTTCCGGAACGATGCGGCCATCGTCTTGCGACGTCTCATGCGTTCGTTGCCGACGCGGTCCGGCGTGTTAGGCATCGCCACGTGCGACAAGGGCTTGCCGGCCATGATGATGGCCCTCGCTGGCGAGCATGCTCACCCTACGGTGCTCGTCCCGGGCGGCGTGATGCTTGCGACCGAAGGGTACGAAGACACGGGCAAGGTGCAGACGATCGGCTCGCGCTACGCGGCCGGCGAGATCACCCTGGAACAGGCGGCCGAGGAGGGGTGTCATTCGTGCGCCTCACCGGGCGGGGGATGTCAGTTCCTCGGGACGGCCGCCACGTCGCAGGTCGTGGCTGAAGCGATTGGCCTGAGCCTGCCGCACTCGGCGCTCGCCCCGTCGGGTCAACCGATCTGGCTGGACATGGCCCGGCGTTCCGCCCGTGCGTTGCGCCAACTCGTCGCCCGCAAGTGGACGACTCGAAATGTGCTCTCCGACGGTTCGTTCCGCAACGCGATCGCGGTTCACGCGGCATTCGGCGGCAGCACGAACTTGCTCCTGCACACGCCGGCCGTCGCGTTCCACGCCGGCCGACGCCGTGCGACGGTCGACGAGTGGGCCGAGGTCAATCGCAAGATCCCACGGATCGTCGACGCCCTGCCGAACGGGCCGGTTGGCCACCCGACGATTCAAGTGTTCCTCGCCGGCGGTGTGCCCGAAGTCATGGTCCATTTACGCAACGCCGGCCTGCTCGAACTCGACTGTCGAACCGTGACGGGCGAATCGTTAGGCAAGAACCTGGAATGGTGGGAGAAGTCGGAGCGTCGGGCCCGGCTCCGCGATCTGCTGGCGACGAAAGACGGCGTCGACCCCGACAACGTGATCATGACCTTCGACCGGGCCAAGTCGAAGGGGCTGACCTCGTCGATGACCTTCCCGCGCGGAAACCTGTGCCCGGACGGATCGGTCATCAAATCGACATCCATTGATCCGTCGGTTGTGGATGCCGATGGCATCTATCGCAAGGTCGGGCCGGCCAAGGTGTTCACGACCGAGAGGGCCGCCATCGCGGCGATCAAGGGCCAGGGGCCGACCAAAATTGAACCGGGCGACGTGTTGGTACTCGTGGCGCGCGGGCCGATGGGCAGCGGCATGGAGGAGGAATATCAGGTCACGAGCGCGCTCAAGCACATCAGTTGGGGCAAGCACATCGCCGTGCTCACGGATGCCCGGTTCAGCGGCGTCTCGACGGGGGCGTGCATCGGCCACATTTCTCCGGAAGCGCTCGCGGGCGGGCCGCTCGGCAAGCTTCGTGAAGGTGACCGTATTCAGATCGTGATCGATCGAAACAAGTTGCACGGCAGCGTCGATTTGGTTGGAGATGCGGGCGGGGTGCGCGGGCCGGAATGGGGCGCGTCCGAACTCGCGCGGCGCGACCCCCGGCCGGACCTGACACCGGACGCGAGCTTGCCGGCCGACACCCGCCTGTGGGCGCTGCTTCAGAACGCGAGCGGCGGAGTATGGGGCGGATGCGTATACGACGTGGAGGCGATCGCGAAGCGCCTGGGGGCCGGATGAAACGACTCTTGCTCGCGGCGGGAATCTTCGCCGGGCTCTTTGTGGCGGCCTATTTCCTGACGCGTTCGAAAAAGCCCGACTCGACGCCGGAAGTCCTGGAGCCCACGCCGGGCTTGCCGTGGTTCGAGGACGTGACCGCATCGGCCGGCATCGACTTTCAACACTTCGACAGCGCCACGCCGGAACACTTCATCGAAGAGACGATGAACGGCGGAATCGGCTGGTTCGACTACGACAGAGATGGTCGACCCGATTTGCTGTGCGTGCAGTCCGGCCCGGTTCGACCGGCGGGCGCGCCGGGACAACCGTGCAAACTGTATCGCAACCTCGGTGGCGGCAAGTTCGAAGACGTGAGCGAACGGGTCGGCCTCACGCGAACGGGCGTGGGAAATGGCTGCGTCGTTGGCGACTTCGACAACGACGGATTCGACGATTTGCTGATCACGTTCGTCGGCGGCGTGGCGCTCTATCACAACGAACTGAGTCCCGTGGGGACACGAGTCTTTCGCGACGTCACGACGGCGGCCGGCTTGAACAACCCCCACTTCGCCACGAGCGCCGCCTGGGGCGACTTCGACGGCGACGGCCGACTCGATCTCTACATATGCAATTACGTTGAATTGAACCGCGTGAACGACCCCGTCTGCGAGGACACTCGAAAGGGGATCAAGCTCGGCTGCTCGCCGACTGCGTATCCGTACACGTCGCACCAACTCTATCGCAACAACGGGAATGGCACCTTCACCGATGTCTCGGAAAAATCGGGAATCGCGAAAGCCCGCCTGGCACCGGGGCTCGGCGTCGTGTTGGTCGATTTGGACGGCGATGGCAAACTCGATATCTACGTCGCCAACGACGTGAGCCCGGCCCATCTGTTTCGCAACAAAGGCGACTTCACGTTCGAGGAAGTGGCCGCCTTTTCCGGGGCGGCGCTCGACGGCAATGGGACCGTGATGGCCGGCATGGGGATCGCGTCGGGGGACATCTACCGCGACGGCCGGCCAGCGTTGTTCG
>JANLUE010001154.1:0-2079 GCA_031363325.1 Gemmataceae bacterium | reverse complement strand
CCGCGTTCGGACCGCCGGCGACGATATCGATCGTGCCGGTCCCGGAGATCGGCCCGCTCCAGTCGGTCGGAGCCGTCGCACTGTTCAGCTTCAACTTGTGGCGGCGATTGATGATGGGCATCGATAGCGCGCCGATCGGTTCATCAAAACTCGTATCGCCGACGATCGCGGCCACGTTCTCCGGTCCAATTGTCGTTTCTGCATTGCGGACCGTACCGAAGACTTCAACCAACATCCGCGGATTGATTTCGCGAACGATCAACGGTTCCGATTGGTCGGTGACGGCTCGGATGCGCACGGCCCGGACGCGGCTGTCGGTTAGCACGACCTTGGCCGATCCATCCTTCAACGTGGCGACCGTCTTGAAGTTTGTCCCGTCGCTCGAAGTCCGCACCTCGCCGCCGTTGAGTTGCCCACGGCGATTGCTGCCGGTAAGGATTTCGAGCCCGTACACGTTCTTCGCCTGCGGGAACGTCAGCGTGAGGTGATCGCCCGCTTTCGGCGCACGGGCCGACTGATGAAACGTCGCGTCGTTGCCATCGAACGCGAACGTTGGCTCCAGGAAGTCGCGCGTGGTCAACGGGCTCGTCACGGCCGCCTCGAAGCGCGGCTTCGCGGGCAACTCGATCAGGCGGCCCGCGACGGCGTCGAGCGGTTGGAACCTCGCGGCAAACCCGGCTTCAGTCACCGTATTGTCCGGCCCCCAGGTTCGTTCTTGTCGCGCCGGAAGATTTCGAAGGCTCGTCACGTGGAACAGCCACGGCTGCTCCCAGGCGACCAGCGTCGCCCCAAGGACGCTGTCGCCCTTTTTCAACTTGCTCGCGTTGCAGACGTACATGTTCCACTGATCCCACGGCACGCCGAGGTTCCACGGACACGTGATCACCGTGTAGCCCTTCGCGAGAAGTTCGCTCGCCATGGTGCTGTTCCCTTCCCAGGCCATCACGATCACGTCCTTCGAGGCCAAGTTCGAAAGCCCCTCCCACTTGATCGCCTTCTTGCCGTACTTCTTGACGGTCGCGCAGGCCGACGCGATGAAGTGGTCGGCGAGGTCGTGTTCGTCCTTGAGGCCGTGCTTCGCCAGGAAAGCCTTGTAGCCGGGGTGAAGCGACAACCGACCCGAAGTCACTTCATCGCTGCCGATGTGGAAGTACGGGGACGATCGAAATACGTCGCACATCTCGCCGATCAGCGTGTCGATGGCCGGATAGATGTCCTCGTTCGACATGTTCATGCAGCCGATGCCGACCGGTTGGCCGGACTGCGGATTGATCGCGTCGAAGATGGCGGGCAGAGAGCGCGAGGCCGCCCCAGAATGGCCCGGCATCTCGAATTCGGGGACGATTGTCACGCCACGGGCGTCGGCATAGGCGACCAGGGCCTTCAACTCGTCGAGCTTGTAGACCCGCGGCGCGATGCCCCCGTGCGCCCCGTAGTTCTTCGAACCGAGCTGGGGGTATTTCGTCGAAGGGAACGTCCAGCCCTGATCGTCGGACAGGTGCAACTGCAGATAGCGAGCCTTGTAGAGCCGACAGAGTTGCACGACCTTCTTGATCGAGTCGATCGGATGGTCCTGGCGCGCCACGTCGAGCATCACGCCGCAATAATCCGCGTGCGGCCAATCCTTGATGGTCACTTTCGGCAAGCTGAGGCCATCGGTCGTGCCGAGCAATTGCAGAATCGTCGCGGTTCCCTCGGCCGTCGCCCGATAGTCGAAGCCGCTGATCGTCGCTTGCGAATCGATGACGATGGAATGAGCCCCGTCCGTCGAGCGCGTGACCTCGCGATTCTTCAGGCCGAGGATCGGTTCGCCGGCGCGGATCGACGGATCGAGCCGCAACACGATGTCGCCAACCTTGGCCGGCCCTGAAGTCGCTTCGAGTTTCACGCCGGTCAGTTTGGCGATTTCTTCGGACAGCACGCTCGCGAGCGGCTTCAATTTTTCATCGACCGCGACGATTCGACTCGTCGCGGTCAAGCGCAGATGGCCGTCGGTTCGCTCGATCGACTTCGGCCAGGGAATGAGGTGCAAATCGGCGTGCTTGTCGGCCGGGTCCGAGCCGGCGGGGGCCGAACGCC
>JANLUE010001138.1:0-1439 GCA_031363325.1 Gemmataceae bacterium | reverse complement strand
CTCATCCCCGGGATCGTCGGCAGCACTCGGTTCGGGTTCTCGGGCACGTCGAGCTTCGGCCGCGCGGCGGCCGAGTTCTCGAACGGGTCCGGCAAATTGAACCGCAAGAAGCCGGCGGGCTCCGTTCGCAATGGCAACATTGGACTGATTACGCTGGCGGCCGTGAAGTCGACCGTGGGGTCGTTCAACGGAGCGCGATCGGGCACGGGCCGCGGGCTCAGGATCGGCACGTCGGCGGGCTTCGCCACGTCCAGACCGGCGACACGAGTAAGTGGCCCCGTCGGCCAGTCGCCGCGTTCGGGAAGGTTCGGGAGTTCGGGCGCGAGGGCGATCGGCACGCGGTCGGGTAAGGGCGTCGGCCGAATTTCCTTCGCGATGGCGATCGGCAGTCGCGGCGGCGCGTCGGCGGCGTCGGCTGGCGCCGGTCGCGGATCGACCAGATAGCTCGGCAGGCGGCGTTCGATCGGCTTCGCCGGTTCCGTTGTGCGTGCGCTTGGAGGAGCGGGTGGCAGCGTTTTCGCCAGGAGCTTGCCACCCGTATCGTCCGGGAACGCGAACGTGCCGCCATCGACGATTGGCGGGACCGGCTCGGCGGCGACCGCCATCTTGGGCGCGGCTTCGACGGGCTTGACCGGTTCGGCGGCCGTCGACATGGCGATCGTCGCGACGGGCGGCGGGTCGGCCTTGCCGCACCCAATCGCGACGGCCGTGCCCGCGAGAACGAATCGAGATATGCGAATGCGTTTCATTTGGCCGCCTCGATGATGATCTTGATGGCCGTCCCTTCCTTCGGGAGCAGCGTCGCGTCGACGTCGAGCTTCAGGTACTTCTCGTCCTTCATCGTCAGGCTCGTCTGCAGGACTGTCTCGTCCGTCACCGGGTAGATGGCGATCAAAGTGCCCGACAGGTCGGCACCGTACAACTCGGCCGGCTTGGTCGGATCGGGCTTGGTCATCACGGACCCGGTGAAGCGAAACTTCACGTCCTTCGGGAACGCTTGCTTCGTCTTGGGGTCGATCAGGAAACGATGGATGGAGACCTTCTTCGTTCCACCCCCGTCCGGGATTTCGAGGAAGACTTTCACTTCGGGGCCGGCCGCCTCGGTGTTTTCGCCGCGGGCCGGCTTGCCGGGCTTGAGGCCGACCGATTCGAGCGCCTTGTGAACGTCGCTCGGGTTCACGTCGATCGTGACGACGGTCTCGTGCGCCTTCTTGCCCTTCGGGTCGGGCCAACAAGCGACGACTTCGATCGGGTAGATTTGTTCGAATTTGGCGAGCTTCCGCGGCGCGACCTTGGCGTCGATGGCGACCGATTTTTTCTCGGCGTCGATCTTGATCCCGGCTGGAGGATCGGCGGCGAACGTAAGGGAACTCACTGTTAGAAAGGCGACGATCGACAATCGCATCATGATCGCTCCTGATCGAGTTTCAAGTTTCAAC
>JANLUE010001124.1:0-2124 GCA_031363325.1 Gemmataceae bacterium | reverse complement strand
CAGTCAGCCGCTTCGCGCGTCACCCCGAGGGCTTACGCCCCCGGGCTCGCCTACGTCCTCGAATCACAGCAAAATCGTCTGCTCACGGTCCGGGCCGACCGACGCGATCGTCACGGGCAGACCGATCAGTTCCTGCAGGCGATCGACGTAGCGCCGGGCCGCGGCCGGCAGGTCGGCCGCTTTGCGGCAACGCGTCAGATCCTCGGACCAACCGGGCATCGTCTCGTAGACCGCTTTGCAATGTTCCAGGCGATAGGCGTCGCTCGGGAACGTCGTCCGCCGCTCGCCTTCGTGATTGTACGCCACGCACAGCTTCAATTCGTCGAGCCCGCTCAGCACGTCGAGCAACATCACGGTGATCTCGCTCGCGCCGGAGAGCATCGCCGTGTAGCGCGTGGCCACCGCGTCGAACCAGCCGACGCGACGCGGCCGGCCGGTCACGGTGCCGTACTCGCGGCCAATCTTGCGGATGCGTTCGCCGATCCCGGTCGGACCGTCGTCGAGTTCGGTCGGGAACGGCCCACGGCCAACGCGCGACGTGTACGCCTTCACGACACCGATGATGCGCGTGAGATGTTTGGCCGGCACGCCCGAGCCGGACCAGATCCCCGATGGCAAACTGTGCGAACTCGTGACGAACGGATAGGTGCCGTGATCGACATCGAGCAAGCTGCCCTGGGCCGCTTCAAAAAGTATGCGCTTGCCGGCCTTCAAGCCATCGTGGAGCAAGTAGGCCGTGTCGGTCACGAACGGGCGCAGTCGCTCGGCGTAGCCGAGGTACTCGTCGCACACCTGGGACGCGTCGAAGATCTTGGCCGGCCCACTGTCGCCCGCGAGCGCGGCGATCACGCGATTCTTGCGCGGCACGATCGCGTGCAGTCGTTCGCTCAGGTGGTCCGCATTCAGAAGTTCGCCCACGCGGATGCCCCCGGAACGGCCCACCTTGTCCTGGTAGCACGGGCCGATGCCACGCCCCGTGGTGCCGATCGACGCACTGCCGATATGTTCGGTGGCGCTTTCCTCGGCGATGTGGTACGGGAAGATCACGTGGGCGTGATCGCTGACCGCCAGGTTCTTGCCCACGTCGATTCCGCCGGCCGCGAGCTGATCGATTTCCTTCAGAAATTGCGGCGGATAAACGACGACTCCATTGCCAATGACCGACGTGACGTTCGGTTTGAGGACGCCGGTCGGCAGGAGGGAAAGCTTGAAGGTGCGATCGCCCCAAACGACGGTGTGGCCGGCGTTGTTGCCGCCGTTATAGCGGACGACGAACTGGTGCTCCTCGGCGAGCAGGTCGACGATCTTGCCCTTGGCCTCGTCGCCCCACTGCAAGCCGACCACGCACGTGCAACTCATGCCTCGCCCCACGGAAGTTTCCCGGCCGTTCGTCAAGCTAGCGAGGTGGCGAAGTGAGACAAGGCTTGGGCGGGTGAGTGGGCGAGGCCGGTCGGCCGATCGGCAAATCGAATCGCTATGCCAGGGTCGACGCGATGGGCGGATCGTCGCCGCCGGCCGCGGCCTGGCGGCGGCGGCGAGCAAAACTTCTCGACGCACTGCTGCGAGAAGAAACAAATCCGATCACGGCGCGACTTCTTGCGGGACCGTAAGGCCTCGCAGGTGCCGTCGTAGTCGGACTCGGCCTTGGCGACCCACTCGCGCGTCATCGGCTGCATAAAGGGCTAATCCCTTTTCCAAGGCCTCGATCAGGAACCGGTCTCCGTCGGCCACCCGCCGCCGGACCTCCGCCTCGGTCCGCACGATCAGGTCCATCGCGAATGGGACCCCGAGTTCAACCCGCATTTGACCGGCCGCGGAACTTGGAACCGGTTGAAAACCTGTTCCACAAGCCACGTGGCACGGGTGTCACGTGGCACAGGTTTCCAACCTGTGCGGATTCAGGCAGGTTGGATACCTGCCCCACGTTATCCAAGACTCGGGGTCACTCCCCCATCAGCCGTTGCCGGATGAGCTCGACTTCGCGGTCCCGGCGGTGGTAGCCGGTTTCCTGGACGATCTGTTCGGCCTTGCGCAATTCGTCAAGGGCTTCCCGGGCCTGGTTTCGGGCGATGTGGAGCCGCGAGAACTGAAGGTGGGCGTCGGCCTCGGCCAGCCGCAGGTGCG
>JANLUE010001117.1:0-1182 GCA_031363325.1 Gemmataceae bacterium | reverse complement strand
GTCGCGCGACGGCTTCGTTGGTGAGAGTTTCCCGCCAATCGTCCGACTTGAAGCGCGACGGGCCGACGAGTTCCGGAAGCTCGATCGCGTCGCTCAATACGCCTTCCCACAAGACGCGAACCGATTCAATTGGCAAGCCCGCCAACAGTTCGCGGCGGCGAGCGGTCGAAAGAAACTCGCGCGAGTCGAGGTCGAGCACGTCGAACTCCAGGAAATGGTGCGGCAAGCGGTCGTAGTAGATCGTGTGCTTGGCGTAGAGCCATTCGCCGTAGACGACATAACGAGGCCCCAGTCGAACCCACAGGTCGGCCGCGATCCCGTTGGCCCAACTCTTGAACGAGTTGAAGTGCCGTTCGCGATGGCCGCCCGTCAGGAAGTGGCCGCGACTCTGAAGGTGGAGCTTGCCGTTCGTGTCGAAGGACAAGCCGCTGTTCGCGCCGTCCATTTTTTCCTCGGCGACAACGTATTGGCCGACGATCTCCGCCCACGGCACGGCCGACAGATCCTCGTCGCCCGGTTGGAGTCGCGAGCCGTGCAAGTGCGACGTTCGCGGATATTTGTGGAGTCGCATGGGAATAATCCGGCCGACCGCGTGTCTCATCAACAGACCCAATTCACTGGCGAGGCTCGTCATGCCCGATTCGCGGACTCCGCTCGATCTGATCGAAGTGCCGGAACCCTGTGCGGTCCCCTGGCGCACCATGCGGGGTGACGATCGGCAACGGTTCTGCGGCCAGTGTCGGCAGACGGTCTACAACCTATCGACCCTGACGGCCGACGAAGCGAACGCCTTACTCAATGAGCAAACGGACTCGATCTGCGTTCGCCTATTCCGGCGAGCGGATGGCACGGTGGTGACACGCAATCGTTGTTCGTCGCGGTTTGGCCGCGTTTGGTCTTGGGGCACGGCCCGAGTCCTTGCGCTGTGCGCTACCTTGGCGACGCTCGTCGGTTGCGATTCCGGTTTCGGCTGCACGCAGGACAAACCCACGAGTCGGCCGGCCGCGAAACAGCCAACGCCGAACGATCCACGTCCAACGTCTCCCGACGCGAAGTGAATCCGCAAGTGTTTGGGCAAATCCCGTCGACGAGTTCCAAGAAATGATCGCGGCGGGGGGGGCGCCCCCCGAAGGGGGGGGGGCCAAACGGGAGGCCGGGGGGCCGGGCGAAGTAGCGGCCGAA
>JANLUE010001086.1:0-11862 GCA_031363325.1 Gemmataceae bacterium | reverse complement strand
TCGCGTCGGTCAGTCGGCGTTGCTTGTCCTGGTTGACGGAGGCGGCCAGTTCGTCGAACGATTTCGTCTCGCTCGACCGGACTTCGACCACGACGAGCGACTGGCCATCGAGCGCGAGCAAGTCGATCTCGCCAAGCCGGTCGTCGACGTTGCGGCCGAGGATTCGCATCCCCTGGCGACGCAGATACCTGGCGGCCGCCCGCTCCGAGCGTCGGCCAAACCAGCGCCGCCAGACCGGGAATCGGGCGAAGCCGGCCGGGAGCATGGCGGAACTCCTCTGCGACGAAAACGAGCGGCTAACTCTTCTTCGACAATTCCTTCGCGGCCGCCGCCGTCTTCGCGGCTTTCTTCGCCGCCTTGCTCGCCGTTTGGGCGTCGCCCTTCTTGCGTTCCTTCAGGCGGGTCGCCTTGCCGACGCGATCGCGCAGGTAGTACAGCTTGGCCCGGCGGACGGTGCCGGACTTCTTCACGTCGATCTTGGCGATGCGCGGCGACAGCAGCGGGAAGACTCGCTCGACGCCTTCGCCCTGGACGATGCGGCGGACCGTGATGAACTCGTCCGGCTTCTCGCCCTTGATGGCGATCACCGTGCCGTTGAACACCTGCGTCCGGCCCTTCTCGCCCAGCTCGATCCAGAAGAACACGTCGACCGTATCGCCGACCTGAATGACGGGGACCGTTCGCGTGGAGGGCTGCTTGATCAGTTCGCTTTGCTTCTGATTCAGCACGGCGACCTTGTCCGCCTGTTGCTTCTCGATGGCGGCGATGATTCGGTTTTTCATGTCACTTCGTCCGGTTCGGGTTATTCGGTTGGGGGTCGCCGGCTCCGGAGCTTCGATTGCTCGCGACGCCAATTCGCAATCGCCCCGTGGTCGCCGCTCAGCAAAACCTCGGGGACGGTCATGCCCCGAAACTCGCGCGGCCTCGTGTACTGGGGGTATTCCAACCGCCCGTCTTCACTGTGCGATTCGTCCGCCGCGGACTGCTCGTCGCCCAGCACGCCGGGAATCAGCCGGATCACCGTATCGATCACCAACATGGCCGGCACTTCGCCGCCATTGCAGACGAAGTCGCCGGCCGAAATCTCGCGCGGCTTCAGCCCCTCGCGAATGCGTTCGTCGAACCCTTCGTACCGGCCGCACAACAACACGATTCGCTTGCGTGTCGCCAGTTGCTCGACGACTCGCTGGGTCAAGCGTTCGCCGGCGGGGGTCAGCATCACCAACTCGCCCGGCTCGCCCACGGCTTGAACGGCTTCGACGCAGTCATACACGGGCCCAGGCATCAGGACCATGCCGGGCCCGCCACCGAACGGTCGATCGTCCACGCTTTTGTGCTTGCCAACCGACCAGTCGCGGATGTTCCAGAGGTCGATCCGGACGAGGCCGCGGTCGATGGCGAGCTTGAGGATACTTTGCGACAGGTATCCGGTGAACAATTCGGGGAAGAGGGTGAGCACGTCGAAGCGCATCGCCGCTTCCCCACCGAATTCACGCGGCCGGTTGGGCCGGCGCGGCGGCCGCTTCGGCCTTGGCCAGGAACTTGTTCAAGAGGGCCGTCACCTTGTCGGACGATCGTGCCCCCACGCTCTGCCAGTACTTCACGCGCTCGGGCCGCAAGGTGACCGTCTTCTCGACGTCGGCCACGTGCGGGTCGTACGTGCCGAGTTCCTCGAGCACGCGGCCGTCGTTGGGCTGTCGGCCATCGATGGCCACGATGCGATAGAAGGCCCGGTGTTTCCGGCCCATCGGCTTCATCCGAATGCGAACCGCCACGGTCGTACCCCGCACGAAGAGTCTGGAAAAAGTCGCAAACAGAAAGTATAGGGTCGGCCCACCCGCCCGGCTAGCCAAAGTTTGCGGACGATTGGAACCGCGAACTTCGAAGGGGCAACCCCGGCCTCGAAGCCATCGGCCGGGGTTGCCCTACTCAAAGGTCGCTACCGCTTCCCCTTCACCAGCTCCGCGAACGCTTTACACAATATCGGCGCGGCGTCCGGGCCGATGCTGTTTTCCTCGCCGTACTGATCCTTCTTGCGGCCGTAACAGAACGGGGCCTTCGCGTCCCATTGCCGTTTCGGGATGATGTAACCAATCTCGTCGTTGCCGAGGCCGATCAACATTTTGTGTTTGCCGCCCATCTGCCCGTAGATCGAAGGCTCGATTGGCGCGTCCGGAAAGTCGGCCGCCGGGTCCACGGGGTCTTGTACTTTGCCAAGGACCAACTCCGGATAAATTTCGCCGGGGATCACCGCGATCTCCAGTTCACCGAGCTTGAGGTAGCCCAGCTCCGTTCGCACCGAGCCGGGCTTCGACAAGTCTTTCGTCACGACCGGCGTGGCCGGGTGGGGGTCGTTGTCCCAAACGTAAAACGTTCGGTCCAGCACGCCCACACGCCAGCCGAGCTTGTACAGTTCGTTCGCGACCGGCAGATAGATGTCGCGTCGCCGAGCGTCGAACGGCGTCAGGCTCACGGGCTTGGCGAACTTCAATGCGGACTCGGCGACGGCCGCGACCTTGTGGCCGAACGCTTCGGTCTTCTCCCACGTGCCGTCCTTCAAGTCCTTGCCGTCCGGCCCCGGAATCGAAACGTGCAGTGAGGTCATCAATCCGCCAACTGTTCCGGTGAAGTACGCGACCGGACACCCCTGACTCTTGCGGAGGTCGGCCACTGTCGTGGCAACGTAGTCGGCCGTCAGTTCGGTGTTCTTCGAGTCCATCGTTTCGGGGTGACAGTTCCATTGCACGAGGACGCCAATTGGTTTGCCGTCGGCCGCTTCGAAGCGAATGGCCACGAGGTCGTCTTGCTTCACGTAGGGTTCGCGGCCATCGTGAAGGAGGTCCGGGGCCTTCGCGGAGCCGATCTTCGCGGTCGCCGGCTTGCGGGCCGCGTCCGCGTCGCGAATCGCCTTCACGATCCCGGCTTCCACGTCCTTCAGGTACGCCTTGTTGATCCCGGAGACGAACGGACTCGCCCCCCAGAGACCAAGCGTGTCCGGCCCTTCGTGGTTGTGCGTGCACGACACGCAAACGTAGGTGAATCCGTCGACCTGTTTGCGAATGGATTCGGCCACCGCGTTGAACAACCCCACCAGATCGACGGAGACCAGCGCGACCTTCTGCTTGCCGTCCGACAACACGACCGCCCGAGCCATGATTGGGTCGTGAATCTTCGTGGCCTTGCGATTGTTCCCGAACCCGGCGATGTAGACAGGCACCTTCGGGTCGATTGTCGGCGACACGTCCACCTCGGCGAAGCCGACCGATAGGTCGGCCCGCGCGACGGCACCCAGGATCAGGCCAACAAGGAGAGTACGCATGGAGAGGCTCGCGGGGGGCGGGGTGGAGTTACAGGATAGCGGATAGCGGACACTTGCTTGAAATGCTTGACCGCCGCCGCTCGGTCGGATACCCTCATTGCATCCGCGTGTCTGCCTCTCTCGTCGCGCGCGGAGAGACCACCCCGTTCCTTGACTCGCCGCCGTCGCGGCAAGACCGCAACATGAGTACGTTCTCCTGGCGCGCGATCGCGCGCCGTCTGTCCGCCTCGGCCCGCCGTGGGCCCCAGCGCGTCGTCCTGGGCCGGGCCGTGAACCTGGAAGACCGGATCACGCCGACCGATCTCGCGGGCACCCTTGCCGCCAAACAACGGTTCGACACCGGGCCCGTTCTGGCCGCACCGGCCATGCCAGGACTGGCTGACCTCGATCCGACCATCGCGACTGCGGTTCGGAACGCCTGGAAGGTCGCCCCCGGTTCGACGGCCGACAAGTGGCTCGTCGCGCTCAACGCGGGCACGTCGCCGAACCAACTCGCCGCGTTCGGGGTCGTGGGTGCGCAGCCGGTGCAGTACTGGGCGAACGCCTATGTTGTGACGCTCGGCACGGCGAGAGACGTGGCGGCGTTCGGCCGGGATGTGACGGCGTCCGGGCTCGCCGCGTGGTTCTCGCCGCAGATCAAGCACAACGTGTCGAAGCGGGCCGACCCGCTGTTCGCGGACCAATGGCACCTGAGCAACACCGGCCAAACCGGCGGAACCGCGGCGGCCGACGCGAATGTGACGCCGGTCTGGAATCAGAACATCACAGGTACCGGTGTTGTGATCGGGGTCGTCGACGACGGCTTCGAATACACGCACCCGGACCTGAACGACAACGCCTGGACGAACCCCGGCGAAATCGCCGGCGACGGAATCGACAATGACGGAAACGGATTCGTGGACGATATTCACGGATTCGATTTCAACGGCATCGACGGCCTGACACCGGACGGCGACCCAACGCCCGACGCGACCAATTTCGACTTTCACGGCACGTCGGTCTCCGGGGTCGCGGCCAGTGAGCGGGACAATAGCATCGGTGGCCGAGGGGCGGCGTATGGGGCTCAGATCGCGGGCCTTCGGCTCATCGCGTTCGGAGCGGACGATCAACAGGAATCGAGCGCGCTGTCGTACGAGCGCGACGAGATCGACATCTATTCCAACAGTTGGGGCCCGGCCGACAACGGCGTGCTCGGGCCGGCGGGGCCGCTCATGTCGGCCGCACTCGCGGACTCGGCGTTGAATGGGCGTGGCGGGCTCGGCAACATAATCACATGGGCCGCCGGCAACGGGCTCGGTTCCAACGACAATGTAAACTATGACGGATACGCCAACAATCCGGCCGTAATTGCCGTGGGGGCGATCGACCATAACGGCGTTCAGGCGAGCTACAGCGAGCCGGGCGCGCCCATGCTCGTGACCGCCTATTCGAGTTCGTCGGGCGGGCCGGGGATCACAACGACCGACCTCGTGGGAGCGGACGGCTATAGTACGACGGACTACGCCGATGATTTCGGCGGCACCTCGTCGGCCACGCCGCTCGTTTCTGGCGTCATCGCCCTGATGCTTCAGGCGAACCCAAACCTGACCAGCCGGGACGTGCAGAACATCCTCGTTCGAACCGCCCATCAAAACGACGCGGGCGATTCCGACTGGACGACGAACGCGGCCGGCTATCACATCAATCACAAGTACGGATTCGGTTCGATCGACGCGGCCGCCGCCGTCGCGATGGCCACGGGCTGGACCACCGTTCAACCGCTCGAATCCTTCACTTCTGATATCGATTCGCCCAACCTGGCCATTCCGGACGACGATGCGACGGGGGTGACTTCGACGATCAATGTGCCAACGAACATGGTGATCGAGCACGTATTGGTGCATGTTTCGTCGAGCGATCACACCTACATCGGCGACCTGGAGATCAAACTCATCTCGCCGAGTGGGACCGAATCGTTTCTGTCCCGCCAACACTTCAGCGATGGCCAGAACGGCCTCGACTGGACTTACTCGACGGTCCGCGACTGGGGCGAAACTTCGGCGGGCGATTGGCGACTCGAAATCCGCGACCTGGCGGCGATCGACACCGGCACGTTCGAGAACTGGCAACTGACGTTCCTGGGCACGGCCGTCGCTTTGCCCCCATCGCACTCCGATCTTGAAGCGACTCCACTGGACTACCAGGAAAATCAGACGCTTCCGATCACGGACATCGTGACCCCGGTCGATTCGGACGGGACGGACTTCCAGGGGGCGACGGTCAAGATTTCGAGCGGCTTCGTGGCGGGCGAAGATCAGCTTCGGTTCACGAACCAGAACGGCATCACGGGCGTGGTCGTTGGCAACACGCTGACCCTGAGCGGTACGGCGACGATCGCGCAGTATCAGGCCGCGCTCCGCTCGGTCCAGTACCGCAATCTCTCCGAAGCGCCGACCACGACCGTCCGGACGTTCTCCTATCAAGTCACGGACTCGGACGGCCTGTTGAGCAACACGGTCACCCGCGACGCCAATGTGACATCGGTGAACGACGCCCCGACATTCACCGTTGGGCCGAACCTCACGGTCGTTCAAGATAGCGGCAACCAATCGTTCAATCCGTGGGCGACCAACATCACTCCGGGGCCCGTGCCGGAAACCGGCAACGTTTCGTTTGAAATCGTGTCCGTTTCCACGCCGGCGCTGTTCTCCAACGCCCCGACGGTGAGTGCCACCGGCGTGCTGACCTTCACGCCCGCTCCGGGTACGTTCGGATCGGCGACGGTCACCTTACACGTCAAGGACGATGGCGGCACCGAAAATGGCGGAGTCGATACCTCCGCCGACGTGTCGTTCACGATCACCGTCTCGCCGCGACCGGAGGCTCGGCCCGATCAGTACACGCTCAACGAAGACGGCACGCTGAACGTGCCGGCCCCCGGCGTGAAGGGCAACGACTTCTCGCCGAACGGCCTGCCACTCACGCCGATCAAGCTGACTGACCCGACGCACGGCACCTTGACCTTCCGGGCCGACGGCTCGTTCGACTACGTACCGGTCGCCAACTTCAACGGGACCGATTCGTTCACGTACAAGGTCTCGGACGGCACGCTCGATTCGGCTCCCGGCACCGTGACGATTCGCGTTCTCGCGGTCAACGACCCCCCGACCGCCGTCGACGACCTCGGCCTGAACACGCCGGCGGGCAAGCCGCTCGCGATCAATGTCGTCGGCAACGACACCGACCCGGACGGAGACAATCTGCGCGTTTCGGCCTTCACGGCCGCGGCGCACGGCCGCGTGAGTCGGTCCGGTTCTCTGCTCGTGTACACGCCGGCCGCCGGCTACAACGGTTCGGATTCGTTCACGTACACGGTTCGCGATCCCTCCGGTTCGTCCGACACCGGCCTCGTGCAGATTCAGGTCCTCGACATCACACCGCCGAAGGTGACCGCCGCGCGGTTCCGGTACGGCGCAACGGGCGGCCGCTCGCTCGACTTGCGTAGCCTGAGCCGCACGATTCTGCCGTTCTCGACCCTCGGCCGATTCGAGTTCACGTTCTCCGAAAACGTCGATCTCGACGGCAACGAATTGTCGATAACCGATTCGGCCGGCAACGCGATCGCGCTCACGTACCTGTCCGGGCCGACCACCCGGACCGCTCTCTGGAGCGTGACGGCGGGCACCGGCCTGCCGATCGGTCGATTCAACCTGCGACTCGACGCGGCCGGCGTGCTCGACGTGAACGGAAACCCGATGATCGGCGACGAGACCCGATCGTTCGCCGTCCTGCCGGGAGACGTGGACGGCAACGGCCTCGTCGACTCGAAAGACACCAACGAGATCAAAAAGAACTATCGCAAGACCGGCGCGCGCATGAACCGCTTCGCCGACGTGAACGGAGACGGAATCGTGGACAAACTCGACACCGACCTGGCGACGGCCAACCTGGGCAAACGGGTCTAACTGTTGGCAAGGGCCATGGCCGAACCGGACTACCTGCCGTTTCGCGCGCAATTGGCGGACTATCTGAGCGCGGCCGAATCGTTGTTCGACGCCCTCCGGGCGAACGACGAATCGGCCGCGTGGCGTTTCAAATGGTCGCACCCGACGTTCAAGGGCGGGCCGGTCGGCGACGTTCGCGCGGCCACACTCGACCTCGACGATGCGCGTGCCGTCATCGCGGCCGAGTATTCTTTTCGCAATTGGGCCGAACTCGCGAACTACGCAATCGAAGTTGGCAACGTTGGGCCGGTCGAACGATTCGAGTCGGCCGTCGAAGCCGTCGTCTCGGGCGATCTCGAAACGCTTCGGGCGTTGTTGGTCGCGCACCCGGAACTCGCGCGTTCCCGGTCGTCGCGCCGCCATGGCGCAACGCTCCTGCACTATGTGGCCGCGAACGGCGTCGAAAACGTTCGGCAGAAGACGCCCCCGAACGCGATCGAGGTCGCGCGAGCCCTGCTCGATGCCGGTGCCGAAGTCGACGCCCTGGCGGACTTGTACGACGCACCGTGTAGGACGTTGAGCCTCTTGTTGTCGAGTTGTCATCCCGCCGAGGCCGGCCTGCAAGTCGAGCTCGCCGAGACTCTGGTCGAATTCGGGGCCGTGTTGGATGGATCGGCGATCCTGACCGCACTTCAATTCGGCTACGGGGACACGGCGGCAGCGCTCGCTCGTCGCCTCGGGCCCGTGCCGGACCTGGCGCTCGCGGCCGGCCTCGGCCGCACCGAAGTTGCGGCCAGGTTGCTCCCCGACGCGGATGATTCGAGCAGGCACGTCGCGTTGGCGCTGGCCGCGATGCACGGCCACACCGAAATCGTGAGCTTGCTGCTCGACGCCGGGGTCGATCCGAATCGTTACAACCCGAAGGGCTATCACGATCATTCGACGCCGTTGCATCAAGCGGCGTTGACAGGTCACATCGACGTGGTTCGCTTGCTCGTGGAACGCGGTGCCCGCCTGGACCTTCGCGACACGATTTACGACGGCACGCCACTCGACTGGGCGGTCCACGGTGGGCACACGGCGATCGCGGCCTACTTGCGATCGCGGGTTAAAACTTGACCCGCAAGTTCCGCAACCGCGCCCACTTGCCCGCCTTGTGCCGCTTTCCCGATGATCGTTCCCTTTCTCTAAGCGCCGGGCTCCCCCAGGTTCGATCCTTCCCGAGGTTACCTCGGGAGCGACGGCATGGGTCGAATTGCTTGCCTGCTTTGCCTCGCCATCCTGGCCGGCTGTCACACGTTCGGCCCGGTCCCGACCGAGACGCCGAACGAGCCGGCCCCCGTTCCGGGTGGTCCTCTCGCGGAGCGAGAGGAGTATTCGGTCCTCTCGCGGAGCGAGAGGACCACACCAGCGACCGATTCGCTGGCTGAAGCGGCAGATTGCCTCGAGCGGGGCGATTCCGTCGGCGCGACTCGGCACCTCGCTCGCCATGTGGCCCAACATCCGGACCAGGTCGTTTTCCGCCTGCAATTGGCCGAATTGTACTTTCGAAAAGACGAGTTGGCGGAAGCCGCCCGACACTACGAGTCGGGTATCGCGTGCGCCCAGTCCGGGCCGCCGGCGGTCCGCAAGCAACTCATTCATTGTCACACGCGCCTCATGGAGATCGCTCAGGCGCGGTCGGACGAATACGGTGAATATTTGCATCGCGGCGTCGGCCTCCTGTTGGTTGGCGAACAACTGACTGGCCAATCGGATTCGAGCGAAGTCGAACGGCTCCTTTGCAAGGCGGCGACCGCGTTGAAGCGGGCTCAGGAGTTGCGGGCCGGCGAGGCTCGGCCGGCGTACTACTTGCATCGAGTCTGGGAACGCCTGGATCAACCGCGCGCGGCCGATCGGGCGATCGCTCAGGCCCGAGCCGCCGCCCCGTTCTCCGAATTGACCCCGAGCGAGGCGAGCGCCGTGGCCCGAGCGCGATAATCGCAGCGCCCATGCTTGAAACTTGAAACCACAAGCTTGAAACTACTCTTGCCCGATTCGGACGCGCATCCTTGGACCATCTCCTGATTCTGCTCGGCACCGGCTGTCTCGTCTGCCTGGTGCCGATGGCCTTGTATTTCCTTTACGCCGCCGGCCTGAACGGCCGAACGCCGCCGACACTCGTCCCCGGCCCCTGGGACTTCACGGCCGTCCTTCTCGGCCTCTCCGGCTTCCTGTTGCTCGCCGGGCCGCTGCTGTTGAGCTTTCTCGATTCGCACCTGCGTGGCTACCTGTACGGCAACTGGTCCGAGTTGAAGACCATCGGCCGGGCGGAAGCACGCGCCTGGTCGTTGATGGCCGGGGGTTATTTGCTGATCGTCGGGGCCATCGTTTCGTTCGTGATCATGCTGCGTCGTCGTGTGACGGCGATCTACAACGTTCACGCGGAGTCGGTCGAAGCGGCCGTGACGAGCGTCCTCGACGAACGCGGCTTCGACTGGCGTCGCGGCACCGGCCGAATCGAGATCGCCACGAACCGACGACTCGACCCGACAACGCCGGCGAACTTCGCGGGCGAGCTGGCGTCGGTCCGGATCGACGGGTCGCCTTCGGCCGGGCATGCGCTGCTCCGCTGGTCGGGAACATCGGACGGCGTGCGCCACGAAGTCGAAGCGGGCTTGCCGCACCACTTGACGGTTCATTCGCCCGCTCGGAGCCCGGTCGCGGGCTGGCTTTACACGGCGGCCGCGGGCATCTTCATCCTGCTGTTCGCCTGGACGGTCGTAGTGATTTACCTGATTGTGGTCGATCGACGCGGTTGATCCGCCCGCACGGAAGAGGCCGTTCGATGCGCGGATGCCCGGCACGCGGCCGAACAACCGCCTGCCGACCACGCTCTTCGCGATTCCACGTTGGGCCGTCCCCTCGAATCGACCGATCCCAGTTCGGCCCAAACGCACACAGGATCCAGTGCGCCAACTTCCGGCCCGCGCTGGCGAAAGGAATCCATGAAGAAATTGCTCCTCACATTGGCCGCATCGGCGGCCCTGATCGGGACGGCCTCGGCCGGCGAGCCGGTCACTTCGGGCGGCTGCTCGACCTGCGGAACCTCGACGTCGCACGGCTTCGGCCACAAGCTCAAGGGCTGGGGCTTCGGCCTGGGCATCAAGGGCCACAGTCTCGGACACGGCAAGCTCGGCGGCGGCTTTGGAGGCGGATTCGGGGGAGCCGGCGGCATGCCGGGCCAGTACGCCACGGGCGGCCAACTCGCGTTTCCGCAGAATCCTTACATCCGCAGCCCGCGCGATTTCTTCATGACCGACTGATCGGCGCGAACCTTTCGGCCGGCGGCGCGTCCACGTGACACACCGCCGACCGGAGTACTCGAACCATGGCCTCGGACAAGCAAAAGCGAAAGTCGGCCAAGAAGCCCCGCAAGCCCGGTGCACCACACCCGGACGGCGATCGACGCCGTCGCGGCGGCCCGACGGCCGATCAAGGCACGGCCGACAAGCGCGCCCGCCAATCCTTCTTCGGCGTCCCGGCGGACGACCCGAGTCGGGAGGGCACGCGGTGACGAGTCGCATGTCCATCGTTCATTCCGATTCCGCGTTGGGCGAAAGCCCAAACAACTTCCGATTGTCGAACACGTAGTACAACGGCTCGCTGTGCTGGCTCTTCTCGATCGTCTCGCGCGAGCAGAACCGGGTCGTTCCGAATTGTCCCCCATAGCGCGCGGGGCGAGCCGGCTTGCGGACGATGCCGACGCGCCGGAAGCCGGCGCGTTCGAAGAACGGGTTGGCGTGTCCCATGGCCGAGAGCGTTTCGATCCAGGGGGTCGGGCACGATTCGCAGGCGCGGCGAACGAAGTCGGCCGCCAGGCCGGCGCCGCGATAGGTCGGGTGAATCACGACGCGGGCCAGGAGCCAGAGTTGCTCGTTGAGCGCCTGGAGGGCGAGCCGCGTCCGTTGGCCACTCAGGCCGAAGTATTGCGTTCGCAAGGCCAGCGACGCGGCCGGCGCGGCGAACACGCAGATTCCAATCGGCTCGCGGCCATGCTTTAACAGTACGACGCGTCTCACGAACCCGACCGAGTGACTTCGATAGTGCCACTTCGCGAACGCTGGCCAATCGGCCCGCGTGCCCTCTTCAATTCGCAATTCACTGTTGAATGAAATCGGTCGTGACGCGCGCGCCGATTCGTCGCGATATTGACGAATGATTCCATCGCCGTAACAGCGAACGTGCAGGTCGGGCCGAAGGTCGGCCGTCAGGTCGTCGTGAGTCGTGGCGACCAACAAGCCCGTCCCCGAACGGGTGATGAGTTTCCGCAAGTTGAACGCGACGACCCTGGCGAGCGTGCGATCGAGGTAGGCCGCGAACTCGTCGGCCGCGAGGGCCGGCGCTCCGAGGCCGAGGGCGTAGGCCAGGCGGAACCGATAGCGTTGTCCATCGGACAGCTCGGCCGGTGTCCGCAGCAGGAGCCGAGCTTCGGAGAGCCCACACGCCGACAGTCGATTGAGCCGTTCCTCGAACGGCCCCGTCAGAGCATCGATCAGCGGGAGTTTGGGCAGTTCGAGCCCCATCGCGTCGATGGCCCCGAGCTCGGTCGCCGCCGCCCGCAGCAGCGACGACTTGCCG
>JANLUE010001041.1:0-2566 GCA_031363325.1 Gemmataceae bacterium | reverse complement strand
CTGCAACGACTGGCTTGCCCGAGCTTGCCGCCAGGTCCGAACAACCCCTATATCACAGTCGATTCGTGGACCAGCGACCCGAGGGCGATTAACGATCAGTTGCGCCTCGACAACAACGGAAATCGCGATCCAGCCAATGCTCCTGGCCTGGATCAAACGTTTGCATGGGGCCGTCGGCAGCCGCATGACGGATTCATCGATTACAATAACGGCGGAGCGTATCGTCAGGGAGCTGGCGCGGCCGGTCAACCCGGAACGACGTTTGGGCGACACAATGGTAGCACTCCACCAAACGCCTATCCGCCGGCCACGCCTCCGGGCAACCCAACGCCGGGAACGCTACAGTACCCGTTCCAACCGTTGGTACATCTCGACCGGGCGGTATTGAACCCGGCCGAACTGCTACACGTCGTGGCAACGAAGCCACATTTATTCACGAGCTTCTTCCGTCCCGCGCCGGGTGGTCGACTCGCCTACACGGCCAACTGGCTCGATCAGCCCGACGGAATACTCCAACCGGGCCAGTCAACATTCCTGTTCCGCGCTTTCGATTTCTTGCGGCCGGGTACTTATGTCGATGGCTTGCCGATGGCTGGAAGGGTACCGGGCCGAGTCAACATCAACACAATGCCATGGGTGAATCCGATTCCGTGGGGTGGGTACCCGGAACAGAAGCGAGTGTTCGAGGCAATAACCGATCGCTCGCCTGCAAATCGGTTCACGCAGGGGGACGTGGATAACGCCTATTCGTCGTTCTTCCTGGATCCAAACACCGGCCGGTCGGCCGTTCCGCCACTTCCGAGTCTATTCCCGCAGGGCACGATCGTGACCGAAGGGGACCGACCATATGTCGGCACTGGACTTGCCGTGTCTCCGGCGCCTCCCGGCACGGGGCCGCAATATCGGACGCTCTATCGGCCAAATGGATTCTACCAGCCCAACGCGCCGGAACAGCTTTCGACACTGCCGGTGGGCGGCCGACCGTCTTATGCCGGTTCGTGGGAAAAGTACGAACTGTTACAGAAGTCGGTTGAGAGGCTCACAACTCGAAGCAACACGTTTGCCGTTTATGCAACGATTGGTTACTTCGAAGTGAAGAACCCAGGGCCGTATACGGAAACGAATCGTCCGGTTCTCGGCAAGGAATTGGGTTCAGATAGCGGCTCGATTACTCGGCACAAGTTCTTCTCGATCGTCGATCGAACGAACCTTTCGTTGGAACAACCTTTGCCGGGAGCGACGACGCTTCGGCAAGGCCAGGCTCCCGTGTACCTGCAATACGAACCCGAGGTTCTACTACCCTCGCCAGGTATCACGGCCGATCCTGATACCACCGACATGACTTCCGTTGTGATTCCAGCCACTTGGTATCCGGGTGCCCCGATCGTGAATCGCGGAGCTGTGATGGTTCGAATTCCAGCGACGACCGTGTCGCCAACGACCGCCGTTGGCTTGCCGCAGCCAGCCTGGCCGCCGGCCGGACCGGTCCCGACCTATTCTGTTTCGGGAAACTACGACGGTACGCCTTGGACCCTCTACGACGGATCGCAGATAGAGATCGACTTTGGAGGCAAAAAGGAAACTGTTACGGTTCGATTGCCGTTCAACGCATTGGAAACCGTACCGATTCCGCCGCAATACCCCGGTGATATCCCGACACAGACAACCACCGCGAAGATCATACTGTTATCAAACAGTTCGTTGGATCCGAGGCGATTCGATTTCGCTCATCACCGCGGGGCCACGATGCGGATCATCGCGCCTGATCCGAAGTTCGCGCCGTCGGTGCCTGGCAACCCGGGGCCGCAGCCGGGGTTCAACTATAAGTCGGCTCGGTATGCGTCGGTCGTTCGTTACGTCGAACAGACGCGGTGAGTCGTTGGACACCGTAGCCCTCTCGCCTGGCGGGAGGGCTACTTTCATTTCGGTACGGCAAATCTCGCGATGATCGACCGGGCCGTTCGCAGGCCATCGACGGCCGCGCTTACGATGCCCCCCGCGTAGCCCGCGCCTTCACCAACCGGGTACAGCCCGGCGATTGGCGACTCGCGCGACTCGTCGCAGCGGACGATTCGCACCGGCGAGCTGCCGCGCGACTCGGGGCCGACGAGGACGGCCTCCGGCAAAAACCGACCCCGCCAGGCCCGGTCCATCTTGGGAATGCCCGTCCGCAATGCGTTCACCACGAATGGCGGCAACACTTCCTCCAGGTCGGCCGTCACGGCCTGACGCGGGTAGCTGAACGCGGGCACCGACTTCGTCGCGCGGCGTTCGAGGAAGTCCGTCGCGAGTTGCACCGGGCAGCGATACTCGCCACGACCCAGTTCAAAGGCTCGCTTCTCGTAGTGGGCTTGCAACCGCATGCCGGCCAGGGGGTCGGTCCCGCCAAACTCGCTTACAGGCAACGTGACGACAAGCCCGCTGTTCGCGAACGGCGAGTCGCGCTTGCTCAGGCTCATCCCGTTCGTGCAGAAGAAGCCGTCCTGCGACACGCTCGGAATGATGTACCCGCCGGCGCACATACAGAACGTGAACAGGTCGTGCGCGCCGCTCGCGACCAGCGAGT
>JANLUE010000982.1:0-2772 GCA_031363325.1 Gemmataceae bacterium | reverse complement strand
TCATCAGCCGCGCCCTCCGAGGGCTCCTCGGCACCCTCTTCGGGTCGTAGGGGCGCTAAACAAGTACAATGGCGGTATGGCCAACAGCCGCTGCTGCATATCGGCGGCATAATCGCATCGACGGATGAAGTAGTGAGTAGTGACGCGTGGTCCGATGAGTTGCGTTCGGCTTGGCCGAAGCTACATGGCGTAGAGATGGAGGCAGGCGGCGTGTGCGCGGCCGCCCGGTCAATCAACGTGCCCGTATCCGTCATTCGGGGTGTCTCTGACTTGGCGAATCCTGTGAAGTCTGACAATGAGTGGCGGAGGAAGGCTATGGAAGCCGTTGCTTCTCTAGTCGAGGCCGCCTTAAACGCAAAGGCGATCCCATGAGCAGTGAAGCCTCAAACGATGACCTCTCTCGCCTTCTATTGACAGCATTGAAATCAGTGTTGGAGCCGAAGAGTGCAGTATACGCAGCCGGCCCTCTGGATACTGGAAAACTCTATTTTGAGGCGATTGCGTCCGGCACGCATGACCCATCAATCCGAATTCGCAACCAAGCTGCACTTTCGGCGTTTGTTGCGGCGATCCGAGAGAAGGTCCGTCCTGCACCTGTTATAGATCCGGGTCTGCTCCAAGTTGAAAAATGGACGCCTCGTGAAATTGGAGTTCTTTTTCTTGAATCAATAACTCTCTTCGCGAAGGAAGCATGGTTTATTGATGGCTGGGAGTATAGCACAGGCGCGACGAAAGAGTATCTTCATTGCGTGTCTATTGGCACACCATGTTTCACACAGAGCGGAATGCCGCTCTCAATGGATTTGGCTTGCTCATTATTGACTAAAGCAATAGATTTTATTGCAAGTATCGGGTTGGACGCGGCAAAACTTCGAGAACGACTGAATGCCTTTAAGGCGATCTAAGCAGGTCCGCAGAAGTCTTTTCGCCGACGAAGAGAGTCTGCTCCTGCTGGCCGAGAAAATCCCCGAAGCGATCCGGAAGCGGGTCGTGGGGCGGCCGGACGCCTTCCGCCGGCTCGCCCGGCTGGACGGCTCGACCGCCTGCTGGCCCACATCCAAATTATCGGTTGACCGGGACCTTACCGCCGTCCGCCGGGAGTCGGTATGTAGCGAATGCTGAATTTCCGGGTCGAATGCGGGCACCCTACAGGGCACGTTCAATGGAATCGACGACCTGACCGGCGGAACCGGTCCGGATACCTTTGCGGTCGCGAACGGGGCCGGAGTCGCGGGCCGGCTCGACGGCGCGGCCGGCGCGAACACGTTGTCCTTCGCCGCTTTCGCAACCCCGGTGCAAATCGACCTCGGTACGCGAACCGCCACGAGCGTCGGGGCGGCGGCCGACACCCTGGTCGGGGCGAATCGGCCGACGACGTGGGCCATTTCCGGCGTGAATGCTGGGACGGCCGGTGCGGTTCGCTTCTCGGCCATCGAGAACCTGACGGGCGGAACGGCGCCGATTCATTTACGGTGTCAAACGGTCGTGGGGTCACCGGCCTGATCGACGGCGGTCTCGGGGCCAACGGACTCATCTACGCGAGTTGGCGCGGGCCGGTTGTCGTAAACCTGACGCTCGGGACCGCGACCGGGACCGGCGGCGTTCAGCGGTTCCAAAGCATCACGGGCGGAATCGGCGACGATTTACTGGTCGGAGACGGGACCGCGAACACGCTCGTCGGCGGAACTGGCCGGGATGTACTGATGGGCGGCGGCGGGGCCGATTCGTTGAACGGTGGAGCGGGCGACGATTTGCTCGTCAGTGGCCTGACGGATTTCGACGGGAACCGGCGGCCCTCGGCGCGATTCAGGCCGAGTGGACGCGAACGGCCGTGGGATACGTCGATCGAATGAACCACCTGACTGGGGCCGCGTCGGGCGGCCTCAACGGATCGACTTTCGTTTCAGCGGCGACGGCCCACGACGACGGGGCGACGGACACCGCGCCCGGCGGGTCGGGACTGGACTGGTTCATTTCGAGTGCCGGCGACGTTCTCGGAGACCGCCTGCCGCGCGAATCCGTGCTGACAGTTTAATTGGGTGAAAGTCGCGCCGATTACCACGTCGGGGCGGGGCGACTACTACTAAGGCTTTTCCCTCCAACACTTCGAACCCGCCGAGCTTGAGTCGGAGCCCAAGGAGATTTCGAACAGACGGATCGGATTCGACGACGAGTGCAGTTGGGGACAATGCGGGCCGGCCATCGCTCCAAACGATGCGAGCGCCGGGGGCGGCCGCACGCTCCAAGCCCATCCGAACCGCTCGCATCGACCGCTGACTCAATTCACTTGCCTTTCTCCTCACGTCGGCGAATTACCCTAAGCCCCCCTTTCAGTGTCTTGGGGTTCGCGATGCGCGGCAGGATGTCGTCGGCGTTCGAGGGTGCGTACTGCTGCGCCGATTCGACGGCCGCCTCGGGACGAACCAACGTCATTCCCGCCACGGTGTCCGACAGCGTCGGCCAGGACATGACCAACTTCCAAGCTTCGATTTCGATGCGATCGGGGTCAACCACTTCCGTCGGCTTCCCGACGATGTACGACAGGAGCACTTTCGCCGCCGCCACATCGCCTTCCATTGCCTGCGCGAGCAGCTTCTTCCCCAGGCTAGCGACATCGGCCTCGGTCACGCTGTCCAGCAGCGACTTCCGCAGCGTCGCGACGCGCTTGGCGAACGGGTTCCCAGGCCCAGGCTTACAACCTTGCTTGAACCGACCGGCTTCGTTTCGCTCCGTTGTCGGTGGACTGGTGGCCGGCTGGGTCGTCGTGCTCTT
>JANLUE010000965.1:0-5622 GCA_031363325.1 Gemmataceae bacterium | reverse complement strand
AACCTGCTCTCGAACGCGGTTCACTGGCACAAAATGACCGAGAAAGGCTCGAGTTTCACCGCGAAACACGGGGGCGAATTGATGACCACGACCGATTCGTGGTTCCGCCCCGTGGACTGCTTCCAGGGCCCCGATGGCTCGGTCTACGTGGCCGACTGGTACGACAAGCGAGCCGCCCACCTCGACCCGGTCGACAACTGGGACAAGACGAACGGCCGTATCTACAAGATCGAATATCAGGGCACGAAACAACCGGGCGAATTCGATTTGCGCAAGCGAACGAGTGCGGACCTGGTTGAACTCTTGAAACACGCCAACAAATGGTGGCGAAACGAAGCGAGAAGACTGTTAGCCGAGCGGGCCGACAAGAGTGTGATCCCCCAATTGAAGAAGCAGGTGTCGGAAGGTCGAGGCCTGTTGGCGATTGAATCACTGTGGGCGCTAAATCAGATCGATGGACTCGACGACGAAACGGCTATGAAGTTCATCGACCATCCGAACGAGCACATTCGTGGCTGGGTGGTCCGCTTGCTCGGCGATCGGCCGCGAACGCGCCAGGAGTTTCCGGCTTATAGCCCCCCGGGGGCGGACATTTCGAGCGAACTCTTTCACGCCCTGGATCGACTTGCCCTCACCGAATCGAAGATCTCGGTCCTCTCGCAACTGGCCTGCACGGCCAAACGACTCGATCGCGGTGAAGGCCTGAAGCTGGCGTCGACACTGGCGAGTCGGACGGAGTGCGCGAGCGATCCGCACCTGCCGAACCTGATCTGGTGGGCGATCGAGCCGCACTTCACGATCCCCGCGCTGGCACACCAAGCCTTGAAGCTCCCGGAATCGCCGACGCTTGGCAACTTCCTGGCCGAGCGCGTCGCTCGGCGAACGGCCGCCTCGGACCTCGAACACGGATCCTATCCCGACCCGCGCGCCTATCCAGAGCCCCCCGAGGTCCGCCGCAATCGCTTGATGTACACGATGCAGCTCCTCGATCGGTGCCCGGCCATCCTGCGGCCCGCGATGATTCGCGGCGTCGAACTCGCCCTCGAAGGTCGGTCGTTCGATCGCCTGTTGCCCGAGATCAGCGAATGGCTCGATCGCCTGATCGGTCGAAGCCCGAGCGACGAGAACCTGTTTCGCATCCGCCTTCGCTTCAATCACGGCGAAGCTTTGAACGAGGCGCACGCACGCGTCGCCGACCTGAAGCGCCCCGAGGCCGACCGCATCAAGTCAATTCAATTGTTGGGCCAGGTTCGCCGCCCGGAATCTCAATCGGTGCTGACCAATTTGTTCCGCGACTCGAAGTCCGACGCCATTCGTGGTGCCGCGTTGTCGGCGGTGCAAACCTACGGCGACCCAAAGCTCGGCGACGAACTCCTGGCGATGTACCCAAAACTGAATGGCGGCATCCGGCAACAGGTGCTCGGCCAGTTGCTCGCTCGGCCCGCGACCGCGCTGGCCGTGCTGCAGCAAGTCGAGTCGAAGACGCTCGATCCAAAGACGCTGCCGATCGAACAACTTCGGCCGTTGCTGCAGTACAAGGACGAACGGATCGACAAGCTGATCGCCAAGCATTGGGGCCAGATCGGGGCGGCCACGCCGGGCGAGAAGCAAGCCCGGATCACGTGGCTCAACGTGCAACTCGGCCAGAAGGCCGGCGTTCATGCCAGCGGCAAAGTTCTGTTCGAGAAGCACTGTGCCGCCTGCCACACGCTATTCGGCCAGGGGGGCAAGGTCGGCCCCGACCTGACGACGGCCGACCGCAAGAACCGAACCTACCTGCTCACGCACATCGTCGATCCATCGCTCTACGTTCGGCCCGAATTCGTGCAGTACACAGTCAATACAACTGATGGCCGCAAACTGTCCGGCCTCGTACTCGAATCGACGGACGCGGGCGTGAAGCTCGTGAATGTCGTTGAAAACAAGCGAATCGAAACGTTCATCGCCAAGTCGAACATCGACGACTTCAATCCGTCGGCCGTTTCGTTGATGCCCGAGAAAATGCTCGACACACTGAGCTACGACGAGGTCCGCGACCTATTCGCTTATCTGCAGACCGAAGAGCCCAAGGCACCCGTGAAGGGGACGGGCAAACTGAAAGTGCTGCTCATCTCCGGCTCCGTTGAATACAAGTCGGACGATTCGTTGGCCGCGTTCCAGAAGCACCTTGAGGCGAACTTCCCGGTCGAATGCACGCGCGCGTTCCGCAAGACCGATGAAGACCTTCCGGGACTGGAAGCGCTCGAAACGTGCGACGTGGCCGTGTTCTTCACGCGGCGGTTGAAGATTACCGGCGACCAACTCGATCGCGTCAAGAAGTACGCGAACTCCGGCAAGCCGATCGTAGCCATCCGCACCGCCAGCCACGGCTTCCAGAACTGGCTCGAGATGGACAAGGAAGTCCTGGGCGGCAACTACAAGGGCCACTTCGGCCACGTACTCAACGCCGAATTGCAGATCACGGACGCCGGCGCGAAACACCCGACGCTCGCGGGCGTGAAGCCGTTCCCGGCGACTGGCGGCCTCTACAAGAACCCCGACATCAACAAGGACGTGTCGGTCTTGATGAACGGCACCATCCCCGACAACAAGGAGCCGATCACGTGGGTCCGCGAACGCAAGGGCGGCCGCGTGTTTTACACGTCGCTTGGCCACCCGAAGGACTTCGAGGACGCGAACTTCGTGCGGATGCTGACGAACGCGATCTTCTGGACGGCGAAACGCGACCCGAAATGAGCTGGAATTTCGTCAGGCCTTTTCCATCGGCACGATTTGGATTCGATAGCCGATCCGTTGCAGGGCGCCGGTGAGCGTGTCGATGGCGAGGTGTTTCCGCTTGCTGAGCACGTGACTGACGAGGTCCTCGGCGAGGCCGGTCGCTTCGCAGAATTCTTTCTGCGTCGGGAACGCGGTTCGAATCAGCGATTCAAGCGTGTCGCGATAGTCATCCCCCGGTGCCCGCGCGATCCCGGCCGCGACCATCAAGCGGCTATTGAGATCCTGGGCGATCTTCCAGACGGCAGTCTCGATGATCTGGCGGCGGGTCAAGCCACGGGGACTGTACAAATCGTGGACGGCCCCCATGTAGTAGTTCGCATAATCGGTCCACTGCTTCGCCGACTTTTGAAACGCGATCAGATTCGCGACGAGTTGACGCTCGTCGGGATCGAGGTTCGCCAAATTGTACTTGGCGTTTCGGATCGTCGTATAGGTGCTGGCGTGAATCATGGATTCGCCACGAACTCCACTGAGCCGGCAACGCTCAGGTGGATGCATTTCTGCTGAAACCAGTCGCAAACTTCGACGAGCAGTTGCCGAAGCTCGTCGAGTCGCGATTCTTCCATGGCGACGATCATTTTCTGCGATTCATCGGCAACCGGAGTGCCCGTATCAGGGTCGCGGTAGACCCCCGAATAGAGGCCGGGGGCAACCGTTCGACCACCAAACCGCACGTACATCGCTTCGTAAAGTTTTTCCCAAGTTGCCGCTTCGTGAGGCTTTCCATCCGACAGGTTGGCGTCTCGGACCGTTGGGACAAAGAACGAACACTCAACAATTCGTTCGTCGTTCATTTCATGACTCACCCGATGGCATTCGTGGTCATGACACGTGGAGGTGTTTTTGAGATTCTACTCGTACTTGACCAAAAGTCAACTGCTCCGTTCGCAGCCCGAAGCGCTCGCTCCGTCACTTCCCAAACCGATAGAGCTTCGTCTCCGTCCGAACGTACATCACGCCTTCGACGGCCGCGAACGAGGCGAACGTCTTTTCGCCCAGGTCGAATTCGCCCAGCTTGTTGAACGTTCGACTCGCCTCGACGAGCGTGCCGTCGCCTTGCTCACTCGTCAGATAAATCTTGCCGTCGGCCACGATTGGCGACGCCGAGTATTGGCCCTTCAACCGTTCCTGCCAGAGTTGCTCGCCGGACTTGGCGTCCCAACAAGTCATCAGGCCCGCGTCCGAGACGGCGTAGAGCTCGGTGCCTACGAGCAGCATCGAGGGGGTGTGCGGGGCACCCTTCTTTTGCGTCCAGGTTCCGTTCATGCGCGTCACGTCGCCGGACCCGCCGAGCTTCACGGCCTTCAGTTCGGGCGTGTCGTAGCCCGTCGACAAAAACACGTGCTCGAACCCAACCACGGGCTTCGGAATGACCGAGTAGCCGTTGAATTTCGATTGCCAGATCGCCGAGCCGTCTTTCGGGTCGAGGCCCATCACAACATTGCTGCCGACGCTGAGAACTTGCTTCTTGCCGTCTTGCTCGATCACGGTCGGGGTCGAAAACGAGAAAGGTCGGCTCGGCTTGGCGTCACGCGGCGTTTCCCAGGCGATCGTTCCCGATTTCGCATCGAGCGCAATCACCGCCTGTTTATCAATGGCATCAATGCTGAAGACGAGCTTGCCATCAACGAGGATTGGCGACCCGCCGTTGCCGTGAATCGGCTTCTCATACAGCCCCGTTCGCGTCCATAGAATCTTGCCCGTGAGGTCGAGCGCGGCCGTCCCCATGTGGCCGAAGTGAACGTAAACGCGTTCGCCATCGGTCGTGGCCGTCGGGCTGGCATGACTGTTCTTGCCGTGCATCTTTTGGGCATTTTCCTTGGTCGGCACGAGGACTTCGATGTCCCAATCGATCTTGCCCGAGGCCGCATCCACGCAGAGCGCCCGCAGTGAAAGATCGGGGTCTTTCGGAACGGCCGTCGTCAAATAGATCTTGCCTTTCGAGACGATCGGCGACGACCAACCCTTGCCGGGGATCTCCGTCTTCCAGGCGACGTTCTTGTCCGGCCCCCACTCCGTCGGCAACTTCGGCCCAACGTAGTGCCCATCCCCCGTCGGCCCACGAAACTGCGGCCAATCGCTCGTTGGCGTGGCACCGATCGAGAACGTTAAGATGAGCGTTGGAAGTAGCATGTGGAAATCCTGGCGGGTGTGATGCTGTCAACAATGTTCTCAGTACCGACGCGGCCGCTCAAGCCGAGGGCGGTGACATCTTCTTAGCAATTCAACTCCGTTGAGTTTGAGATTTGAGGTTTGGCAGATTGCGCCCGCCAAATTGAGGATCTCGAACGGATCAGCCGATTCACCACCAAGTCGCGAACGCGATTGGTCGGGCCGCAGCGTGGAGCGAAAGGTCTTGCAACACCCGCGGGCGGCGCGGTATTCTGCGACTTGAAGTTCGACGACGCAGACCCCGCCTAACGGATCGATGTCGATCACGAGCCGGAGGGCACTAAGCCCTTGCGTCGGCCCCGCCCACCTCGAGCTCCGAAAGCAATTGGCGTCCATGCCTCTGTCCCCGTGTGTGATTGTGGAAAACCACAGGTAAGGCCACAGGCATTTATCTTTCACCCCAACTTGCCAAGCGAACGCCAAACACGGTCGTGTTCAGCGAGGAGTTTCGAGAGTCGTGACCGCCCTGACCGACGAGAATGGCCGCCCGGTGCACAGCGAAAAGATGGTCGAGGTTCACTCCAAGGACAGGAAAGTGTTCGCGACCGGCGACCAGTCTGGCGTTGGGCGCGTCGTGCCGAAGCGGTAGAACAATCACTCACAACATCTCGAGGAGGACCAGACGTGAACGGACTCCCCATTCTGTTCCTCGGCCTCGCGCTCGCGGCCGAC
>JANLUE010000951.1:0-3283 GCA_031363325.1 Gemmataceae bacterium | reverse complement strand
GCCCGCGCCGCCGTCCGCAAACTGGTCAAAGACGGCGTGGAATGGGTGAAGACGTACCCTACCGGCGACGCCGCCGCTCCCGATACCAACGACCATCACACCCTCTGCATGACGTTCGAGGAAATGCACGCCGTGGTGACGACGGCCCACAACCACGGGCTGAAAGTCACCGGCCACTGTCGCGCGAACCAGGGGATCAAGAACGCGCTGCGGGCCGGGTACGATGCGATCGAACACGGCACGTTCATGGACGACGAAGCGCTCGAACTCTTGCTGAAGCGCGATGTGCCCTGCGTGCCGGCCTTGCAATTCGAGTACGCGAGCATCGTCCACGGCCCCGAGTTCGGCATGCCCCAGGCCGTCATCGACGGGCACCAGGAGACGCTCGATGCCGGTGCGGAAAGTGCCCGGATGATCCTGAAGGCGGGCGGTCGACTCGGCATGGGTGGCGACTACGGCTTCGCCTGGACGCCGCACGGCACGTACGCCAAGGAACTAACGTTCTTCGTCAAGCACGTCGGCCTGACGCCGCTCGAAGTCTTGAAGTGCGCGACCAAGACGGGGGCCGAGATCATGGGCCGAGGCGACGAGTTCGGCACGCTGGAAGCCGGCAAACTCGCGGATGTACTTGTCGTGGCCGGCGATGTACTGGCGGACATCGCAATTCTTGAGGACCGTTCGCGCTTCGTCGCCGTGATGCAGGGGGGGATCGTCAAAGCGGGGAAAGCGTAAGCGACCCGCACGCCTTCGGCACCTACCAGGAATATTCGATGATCACCTTCGCCGCTTCCTTGATTGGCACGATCAACTCACTCTTGCCTCCACTTTGCCGAATCGTCGCCTCGGCACCACTGATCTTTACGCGATAGCCATCGACGCGATACCAGCCGTCGGCGAGCGCGATCTTGGCGCCGACCGCCACACGGAACGACAATCCTTCGGCTGGTTTGCCGGCGATCGTCAACGTCCGGACCAGCGTCGCGTTCTGTTTGCCCGAGGGGTTCGAAAAATCTTCGACCGTGGCGTCGCCAATCGCATACTTGAACGTGGGTCGTTCGTCCTTTGTCAACGTGTAGCCGAGGAACTTGTTCGCATGGACGGCCGGCCACGGTGAATCGGCCTTCGCCAGCACGGCGAAGCCCGGGCCCGCGGCCAACGAAACAACATCGTCGCCGAGCGGGCCCTCGAAGCCGGCCCCCCGGTCGGTCCAGTGCTTCGCCGCGTCGATGAAGCCACCTTTCCAGATCATCGCGAGCCGCAGCTCGTTGGCGTCGAAGGCGAGGTTTAGTTTCTCCGGATAGCCAACGCCGATCGCGCGCGTCCCCGCCCCCTGGATGAAGTTGCGATAGATGATCGCCTCGTCGGTCGGCGTCAACGGCAGGAACTGCCGGCCCATTCCGACGGGCACCTTCGCGTCCTTGGCGCCGAGATACGCCCAGATCGCCTCGACCTGCGAGGTCGCCTTGCCGTCGAGAATCGCCGGCAACAGCGATTGCCCGCCCGGCCAGGCCGTCGGCATCCGGGTGCCGGGCCGAACTTTTTGCGGGTCGATGCAGTAGGCATGGAACCAATCGCGCGTCAGGCGTTTCGGCATCAGCAACATGTCGATGCCTTGTACCCCCTCGGCCTTGTTGCCCGCGAAGGTGTGGCACTTGATGCAGCCAAATGCCTGCGCCCCGACCATGTGTCGGCCGGCCGTCTTCACCTTCGGTTCGAGGTCGCCATACTTCACGGCCGGCACTTCCGGCAGCTTGTCGACGGCCGCGAACGCACTCGCCAGATGGCCGACGTTCGCGTGGCCGAAGCCCGGCATCCGCGTGTGCATGTAAGGTCGATCGTCGGCCCCGATATCCAACACCTGCTTCAGATAGGTGGGGTTCAATTTGGCCCCGACGCCGTCGAGCGGCGGCGGCACGCGACCCTCGTCGCCCATCTCGGGCGTAGTCGTTTGAAAGAGAACGCTCGTCGCTTCGGTCGGACCGCCAACCTTGTTGCGCTCGTGGCAGGCGTAACAGTTGAACGTCAACATCGCGCGGGCGATCGGCTCGGGCTTATTGGGGGCCTTGCCGAACTCGGTCGCGATGGCCTTCACTTGCGTGAGACTCAGATTGTAATTTGGCAAGCCCTTCGCCGCTTCCAGGCAGCCGCCGATTCCAGTTAGGGACGTCAGCGGTTTCGCTTTCAACGTCGGCGCGATGGTGCCGAGTTGATGGCAGTTGGCACACCCCACTGAGGCGAACAATGCCTTGCCCGCTTCCACCTTGGCGGGGTCGATCGCGATCGAGTCGTCATCCCTGGCCGGCGCTGGTTCGGGTTTCTTGTCGAGGTCCGCTTCGCTCGCGGCCACATGGGGCCCGAGCGGCTGACGGCCGAGGCCGCGACCCTCGAACTCGACCTCCAGTTCGGCCCCGCCCCCGCCCTGGAAGAAGTCGACGCGCACCGTGTGAACGCCCTTCGTCAATTCGACCGAGCCCGATTTGGTCGTCGGCGCATGGATGCCGTCGTTGTCGACAATCGTTTTGCCGTCGATCGTTAGGCGGCTGCCGTCGTCGCTCATCAATTGGAAAGTATATTTACCAGCCGTTTCGATCCGGAAGGCACCCTCGAAGCGCATGCCAAAGTTCGATTCGCGTCGGGCCTGACTCAGATCGAAGGCGAGGCCCGTACCCGATGCTTTGGCCGTCAACTTGCCGAAGTCGGGCAGATCGTCCCAGTTGCCTTCGAAGTAGGAGTACTTCATCGAACCCGCGCCGCCGGGCAAGTTGACTTTCACCCCCTGGAGGAGGTAGTTGGCGACATCGGTTGCTTCATTCGCTTTCAGGAGGTGCGGCATGCGCCCGGCCGGTCGAACTTGCAACGGGTTCGCCAGAAACGCGGCGAGGCCGGGCGTCGTGTACTTGCCCTTCAAGTCGCCGAGCGGGACGGCGTGCGCGAACAGCGTCTTCGGCGATTCACCGACGAGGTCCCGCGGCCCGTGACAGGCCGCACAGCCGATCTTGGCGTACGTGTCCTTGCCGCGCAGGATCGCCTTCAAGTCGGGCCGAGCTTGTTTCACCGTGCCGGTCGTCGCCAGAAAATGGACGAGCGACTCGACCTTCGCGGCTCGGTCGGGGTCGTTCGCGAACAGGTTCGGCATCGTGGTGCCGGGCTTGGTCGCTTGTGGGTCTGCGAGGTACTTTCGCAAATGGCCGACCTTCGCCCGCGTGCCGATCGCATCGAGGATCGGGCCTTGCTTTTTGGCGGCGTCGGCCGTGTGACAACTCATGCAGTTCAATTCGCCGAG
>JANLUE010000931.1:0-1605 GCA_031363325.1 Gemmataceae bacterium | reverse complement strand
CTCATCGCGAGCGGCTTCGGCGCGAACAGTCCGGCGATTTCCACATTGCCGACGCCAAGTCGCAGGTACGACGCGTTTTCGCAAATGCACCCGCCCTGCATCGCAGTCGAGACCATGACGGCCGGGAACGCGACGGCCGGCCGGTCGTCAATCGCGCCGAGAATGAACGTCTGCGTTCCGCCGCCACTCGCGCCAGTCACGCCAATTCGTTTCGCGTCGACATCCGGCAGGTCGATGATGAAGTCGAGAGCGCGAATGCCGTTCCAGGTCTGCAAGCCCATGAAACTCTGCGACCGGAGTTCGGCCGCCGCGTCGGTGAAGCCGGCCCGGTGTTCAATCGCCCGGCTATCGGCGTTGCCGACCATGTCGTAATGGAACACGACGCAGCCCATGCGGGCGAGTTGCGCACAGCGAGCTTGGAGAGGATAGCGGGCCCCTTCCATCGTCTTCTCGGCACCCGATTCGATTTCCTTCTTCGCGTTCGGTTCGGTCGTCTCGTAGAAGCGGCCGTTCTGCCAGTGGCCGTGCGGGCACAACACTCCGGGCTTTTTGCCCTCCCCCTTCGTGGGTCGATACAGACTTCCCGAGACATAGTGGCCGGGCATCGAAGCGAAGAAGACCTTCTCGACCGTGTAGCCATCCCGTTCGATCTTGCCGTGGATCACCGGATTGAGCGGCGTTTTCTCCGGCATCGGCCACAGGCCGTTGGCGACGAGGAGTTGCGTGCGGACCTGGGTGGCGCGTTCGCTCCAGGCTTCCTTGGTCGCGGGCGGATTGAATGGGAAGTAGCCGTTCAGGTCCTTCGGCGTAGCCCGCGCGTCGGTGCGGGCCTTGTCGGTGAACAAACGGGACGGATCGGGATCGGCCACGGCAAGGTTGGCCGCGATCAGGAGGGCCGATACGGAGAGCATGCGCATGGCGCGACTCGGGTGGGAGGGGTCAAGTGTCAATCGAAGTCTATGGACGCGCGTGACGAGTCAACAGCGAGCGGGCGGGCGGATCGTTGCGAAGAGTGCCACCGCGCCCTCACCGCTTGTCCAATCTCGTCCGCACTGCTAAATTGTCCGGAGGCCGGAGTGGCGGAATGGCAGACGCGACGGACTCAAAATCCGTTCTACGCAAGTAGGTGTGGGTTCAAGTCCCTCCTCCGGCATCAACTTCGCAACTCGCTCAACACCACTTTCATTCCCTTCCACAGGTACATCGTGTCGGTCGCGACCGCGAGCAGGGTCGCGCCGCGTTCGATCTGAATCTTCGCGCTGGCTGCGTCCGGAGAGAATGCTCCCCAAGGCATGCCATGTTCGTTGCACTTCGTCGAGATCGTCCGAATCGCGGCCTGCACGTCCGGGTGGCCGAGGTCGCCGGGCCGGCCCAGGCTGGCGGACAGGTCGTAGGGTCCGATCAGGATCGCGTCCACGCCCGGGACCGCGAGAATCTCGTCGATCTTGGGAACCGCGTCGATGTGTTCGACTTGCAGAATCACGGCCACGGAATCGTTGGCCGTGCGAACATAGTCGGCGAGCGTCATGCCGTAGTTTTGCGCGCGGGCGATGCCCACACTACGCACGCCGGCCGGCGGGTACTTCGCGGCCGCGACCGCCCGGG
>JANLUE010000924.1:0-3042 GCA_031363325.1 Gemmataceae bacterium | reverse complement strand
TCCGGGGCCATGTAACTCGGCGTGCCGAGGACCGCACCCGTTTGCGTCAACCCGGAGCCGGGCCCGTTGGCAACGTCGGAGTCGAAACGCTTGGCCAAACCGAAGTCGGTGAGCTTGGGTACGCCGTCCGCGCCGAACAGCACGTTCTCGGGCTTCAGGTCGCGATGCAAGATGCCGTGCGCATGGGCGGCCGCCACACCGTGCGCCAGGTACGCGACGATGCCCGCCGCTTGCCCCGCCGGCATTGGCCCGCGCGCGACTCGATTGACCAACGACCCGCCGGGGCAATATTCCATCGTGAAGTACGGCAATCCTTCGAATTGGCCCCGGTCGTAGACTTGAACGACGTTCGGATGCTGGAGCGCCGCCAGGGCCTCCGCCTCGGCCAGGAAGCGCACGAGCGCCGCCGGCCCGGCCACGTTCCCGTGCAAGACCATCTTCAACGCGACGACGCGGTTCAACTTCACATCGCGAGCCTTGTAAACCACCCCCATTCCACCTCGGCCGACTTCCTTCAAAACCTCGTACCCCGGTACGTTCGGCAACCCGACCGTGACCGCGCGTGGCCGCGTCTCCCCTTGATGCAGCGTCGCCTGAAACGGCGAGCCCACCTCCGGGTCATCGGGCGGCTGGGCAAGCGTGCCGAGCGGATTGGCAGATTCGGGGTCCATCGGCGAACGGCGCACCTGGGGATGGCGAGTCAAGTGATTCTCGCAGGCCGGGCACGGGGCGACAAACGGAATTTTGGCGGACCTTGTTCAGGCGTATTTCGTCGGCTGGCCACCCAAGCGGATACCCCCACGCCACGAAACCGACGTGCTCGGCAACGTCCGCAAGATGAAGTACGACGACTTCGGCCAGATGAAGGCCATGATCCTGCCGAACGTCGCGCATCCCGAGTCCGGGACGCTGGTGCGGCCGCGCTACGAATACATGTACAATTCGTTCGGCAGTCCGGTGGTCGTGCGCGACAATATCCTGCAATTGGATAACGGTACGATCACGATACTATTGGTCGGCAATTGACGCGCACTTTGCCGCTCCGCTTCGCGATGTGGACGAATTTCAGCGACGATGCGCCCGTTTGGAAATCACCAGGCAAGCGAGGCTGGCCAACAACGATTGAACGATCGGAACGTCGGTTGCCGTGGCGAGTGTGTACCCGACACGACGCAACCAGTCCGAGTGATTTGATTCGTGAACCTGATTGAGCCACCGATGAAGGTCGGTTCCCAGCAGGACGGCGGCGGTGATCCCGCCGGCCGAAGCGAGCAAGATGCCGAGTGGGAACAGAATCCGAGGCCGCCAACGGTGGGCCGCGTGGACGCAGGCACCGAGTACGACGCACCACAACAAATGCATGGCCGCGAGGGCCGGGAGCGGCGGAAAGCACCCCCAGACCCCGCAAATCGACTCGCCGACGTCGTATGGCACGGCCCCGACGCTCAGAGCGACAAAAGCCAGCGCCAGCCAAACGATCGCGGCGACGAGCGGTGCCTTGAGTGCGTGACGGCGGCACTTAGTCGAGGCCGGTTCGTCGCCGATTGCCGCTTCCGACATCGTTTTCTCCACTTGGATGGTTGGCTGCTCGTTCGATGTCTGGCGCTCCAATCCGTTACGGGCTCGGCCCACTGTTGGGCCGGGCGCGGCGACCGACTTCAGCTATCGACGTGGCCGGAACAGATTCAGCACGTCGACGAGTTGCCTCGGTTCGTCGTCCTCGTTGCTGAACGGGTTTTCAAGCCGTCGAGCGTGAATCCGCACGACCTCGACACCCTGGGGGTGCGCGTTGGCCGGCACGTCCGACGGCGCGAAGATCACTGGCGCGAGGGGTTCGCTCAGTGTACCGTCGCGGGCGATCCGCAACGTGTGAAGTTGATTTCCCTCGGGGAAGGAAGGGTCCGTCGTCTGTGTGACGGCGAACAGGAACTTGCCGGTCGGATCGAGGGCGATCTCGAAAACGAACGTCTGCGGCCCACCCGGCGTGCCCCGCGGCCCGCCAAGTGGGAGTTCTTGTATCTGGATCGGGCTCAGGGGGTTCGCCAGCGAAAACACGCTGATCGAGTTCGTCGCCGTGTTGGCCACGTAGAGCAAGCGGCCGTCGGCGCTCACCGTGCACCAGCACGGTGCCGCGCCGGTGTCGGCCGCCGGGCCAACGTAGTTCGTCCGCCCCGTCTCGTCGTACGTGAAGACGCCAACCTGACTGGACGACGCGAAGCCGGCATACACGATGTTGAGGCGCGGATGAGCGATCGCACCCAGGAGAACTGGCGCGTTCGCGCCGGCGCTGGCCGGACCGCCCGGGGCGGCCGTCAATCGCCCATCCGCCCCGATGCGGAACGGGTTCACCGTATTGCCGCCGGGCGTGCCACTCAGTGTGGCCGCTTCAACGAACAGGAAGCGGCCATCGGGCGAGACGAGGGTTTGCGTCACGAATGTGCCCACCGGGAACTCGACCGTCGAATTCGGGATGGCGGTCAAGGAACCATCGCGGTTGATGTTGAACGCCGTGACGCTCGGGGTCGTCGTTCCGGGCTGGCCCTGGCCCGCATCGCCGCGATTGGCGATGTAGAGCAAATTGCCCGCGACACCGATGCTATCCGGTTGATCGCCGCCGGACGCGAACGTACCGATCCGCCGCAGGCCGCCATCGCCCCGGATCCGGAACGCGGCGACCGAATCGCTTCCCTGGTTCACGGCGAAGAGGAACTTGCCATCGCTCGAGGCTCGCACCTGTTGATCGCCATCGTCGGGCCCGACCAGTTTGGGCAGGTTGAGCTGACCGGTTCCGCCAGTCGAGTACGAGCCAAGTCGAGTGAGTTCGCCGGTTCGGGAATCGCGCCGAAAGGCGAGCACCGCGTTCTGGCCGTCCTGGGGATTGTTGGTTTCCGTGTAGACGACGGCCGACTCGCCGCGTTCGCGAAACCCGAGCGAGCCGAAATCGAGGCTGGCCGGGACGGCGCGCTCGTCGAGCGACTCCAAAGCCAGTCGGGCGCGACGCGCGGGGATCGAGGCGACCCGGGTGCGGAACCAATTCATTGG
>JANLUE010000919.1:0-5465 GCA_031363325.1 Gemmataceae bacterium | reverse complement strand
AACCTGGACCGCTTCGCGATCTCAAACTTGGGTCGGGATCGGGGAGCCGCTTCGGCGACACGCAGCTAGCCCCGGCCGATGGCTTCGAGGCCGGGGTCGCAGTCGCACACGCGACATCAACTCGCCAGGCGCTCTAACCCGACGCGCCAGCGAGGTCCGAGACAAACTTCGGGGAGCCGCTTCGGCGACACGCAGCTAGCCCCGGCCGATGGCTTCGAGGCCGGGGTCGCAGTCGCACACGCGACATCAACTCGCCAGGCGCTCTAACCCGACGCGCAAGCGAGGTCCGAGACAAACTTCGCTTGCGCGTCGGGCTCGTGTTGGCGCGATGGGTGGCATTAACTCTCTGATGGTCGATCGCCAGCCGACGACTCGTTCATCGGCCACCGGCAATTCAAGTATCATGTCGCGGGAGGGACCACGCATGTCCGCAGCAACTCGACGATTCGCCACGCTGACCATTTTCGGTGTCGCACTCGTGTCGGTCGTTCAACTCGTCGGCGAACAGCCGAAGAAACGAGCCGACGAGAAGGCGGTGCCGAATGGTTGGACGACCGAGTCGCCGCGCGACGAAATCCGGCCCGCGTTCTCCTTCGATCCAACGGGCGGGCCGAAACGGGCGGGTACCTTCGTCATCACGCACGATCAACGCGAAGGACTCGACGGTCGGTTTCAGAAAATCGTCCCAGTGAACGGCGGCGACTGGTATCGCTTCCAGGTGCTCCGCAAGACGGCAAGCGTCGCCGTTCCTCGGCAAAGTTGTCTGGTTCGGATCAAGTGGGTCGACGCGAAAGGCAACCTTGTCGCGGCCGACGTGCCGGCCGCACAGGCCAGGGAACTGGGACACGTGCCGAGCGCCGAGCCCGAGTATCCCAGCGATGGGCTGACTGATTCAGATGGCTGGACCAAGGTGGCCGGCATCTTTCGGGCACCGGCGCAGGCCACGAACGCGCGAATCGAATTGCACCTGCAATGGGCCCCGAACGGCCGCGTCGAGTGGAGCGAATTTGAATGGGCCCCGTCAGCCGAGCCGCCGAGTCGCGTCGTTCGATTGGCCGCCGTCCACTTCAAGCCGAGCGGTAAATCGCCGCGCCAGAATTGCGAAGAATACGAGCCGCTGATCGCCGAGGCCGCGAAACTGAAGGCCGACCTCGTGGTGCTTGGCGAGACGGTGTCGGCCGTCGGCGTGAAGCAAAAACTCTCCGAACTCGCCGAGCCCGTGCCCGGCCCGACGACCGAATACTTCGGCCAACTCGCCAAGAAACACGGCACGCACATCGTGTTGAGCTTGCACGAACGGGACAAGCACCTCGTGTACAACACGGCCGTACTGCTTGGTCCGGACGGCGCACTGATCGGCAAGTACCGCAAAGTCTGTCTGCCGCCCAGCGAAGCGGAGTCCGGCATCGCGCCGGGCCGAGATTACCCCGTCTTCGACACGAAGTTCGGCAAAGTCGGCTTGATGGTTTGCTACGACGGCTTCTTTCCCGAAGTCGCCCGCGAGTTGGCCAACCGCGGGGCCGAGGTGATCGCGTGGCCCGTCTGGGGTTGCAACCCGCTCCTGGCTCAGGCCCGCGCCTGCGAGAACCACGTGTATCTCGTGAGCAGCACCTTCTCGGACGCGTCGGCCGGCTGGATGCTCTCGGCGGTCTACGATCAAACCGGCCGACCGATCGCGAAGGCCGAGAAGTGGGGAACCGTCGCGCTCGCTGAAGTCGACTTGGGCCGACCCTACGTCGGCCCGTACAACCTGGGCGACTTCCGCGCGATGCTGCCCCGGCACCGGCCGGTGGTTGGCGATCGGTAGCCGGACGGCACGGGAAATTACGGACGGGACCGTCTTCGTAATCCGGTTCCAAACTTCCAACTCTGCCGCACGGCGTCCGGTCGCTCACATCTGGTCCGCGACCAGTTTCTCGCTGCCGTTCCATTGGCCCTCCAGGTGCGTGTCGCCGCTGGCCGATTTGACCACCAGCGTCTCCACGCTTCCCGTCGAGGTCCAGCAGATCGTCAGGCCCGTCGCGCTCTTGAACCAGTGGCCCTTGCCATCGGCGAGCGCGATGGGGCGATCGGTGCGGGCCGGGGGCTTCTTCGTGTAGCTCACCTTGCCGTTCTTTTCGAAGAAATAGTAGTACGGCGCGCCACGCCACATGACCTTCCACCAGCCCGGGAGCCAGGCGGCGAGGCCGGCAATCGAATCGTCGTCGCGGCCGAAATGGACCAGCGTCACCAACGGGTGATCGTCGGTCGCCGATTTCGTCCAGTCGCCGGCGAGCGTCGGGTGCGAGGGATGATTGGCCCACGTATGCATGGCGATCTTCTGGCCGCCCATATACACGACGCTGTGATGATGGTCGGTCGGCGTCAGCGAATAAATCACCACATCGCCGGGCTTCATGACTCCGGACTGGAAAGTGTTTTTGGCGGCGTCGGCCGTCACGGCGAGGGCGAGAATCTTGTGGTCGGGCAGGCCCTTCAGCTTGTTCAACAAGGTGGGCACGCCGGTCGTCTTGACATCGATCCCGCCGGCGAACAAGCTTTCGGTGACGAAGTGGGCGCAATCGTTCAGCCCGTGATCGCGCGGCTTCAAGGCCTTCACTTCCGGGTTCGCCGCGTTCTTGTCGCCGGCATCGTACCACGAGGCGAGCATGATTCGTTCCGAGTACGCCGTCGCCTTGAACGCCCCGCCCTTCACCGCCGCGACGTTCGTCGACTTGATGAGGTACAGGCCTTCGAGCGTGCCGTACTTGGGGTCGTCGTATTGCAGGAACGCACCGGCCCATTCGCCGGCTTTGAGATTGCGTTCGGCGATCGCCGAGGCGACGTTGATCGGCCCGTAGTAGACCCAGGCCGTGTTGTCCTTGCACGGGACGGCCCAATAATCGTTGACGTACTCGGAGATTTTCTCGCGGAACGTGGCCATGACGAGTCTTCCTCGGGCCGCGCGGGCGGCCGACGTGATTTGGGAAGGTCGCCTCGAGGCCGGGCGTGATGTGAAAACCGACCCCGAGACGACGCCGATACAGCGCCATTCGGATTCGGCGAGCGGGGCGGACAAAAATCCGCGCGGCGAGTCGAGTCAGCGAAGCCAGTTGGTCGACGAGTTGCGGAGTTACCCGGCTAGGATTCGAACCTAGACGAAGAGAGCCAAAATCTCTTGTGCTACCGTTACACTACCGGGTAGAAAATCGACTCCCTCTAAATTTACGACCCCCGACGCACACGGCAACCGTTGAACGGCGCGGTCGCGATCGAACTTCAGGTCGATAAAGTCACCGCCTCCCAGGGTAGCCCGCCCATCCGCGCTGCGACAAACTCGTAATGGCCGACGGTCACTTCCTTCGCACCGATTCGTACAGTTCGACCATCTTCGGCAGGCACACGTCGACGCTGTATTGGTCGCGGATGAGCTTCGCCGCTTGTTTCCCCAGGAGCTTGTACTCTGCCTTGCGCTCGAGGAGTTGATTGGCCAGTTCCGCCAGGGCGTCCGCATCGAAGAAGTCGAACAGCACGCCGTTTTCGCCGGTCCGGATCATTTCGCGGACGGGGGCCGTGTCCGAAGCGAGGATGGTCGCGCCGCAAGCCAGTGCGTCGAGCAGCGACCACGAAAGTACAAAGGGCACCGTCAAGTAAATGTGCACGTCGGTCAGGTTGAACAGCTTGGCGAGTTCAATCGGCGGGATCAGGCCGAGGAACACGAAGCGACTTTGATCGTACTCGGCCTGCGCGAAGACCCATTCCTTGAAGGTCTTGCCGCCGGTGAATCGTTCGTCGCCGCCGTAGCAGACGCGGTCCTGGCCGGCGATCAGGAAGATCACGTCCGCACGGCGATCGCAGAGCTTCTTGGCCGCCCGCATGAACACATCGAAGCCCCGCATCGACTCCATGCCCCGCGTGGCATAGGTCACGACCTTCAACCCCTCGGGGATCGCGTAACCGTTCACGACGCGCGGCAGGTCGGGCATTTCCTTCCAGACGGTCGTGTCCACGCCATCGAAGATGGCGCGAATCTTCCCCTGATACTCCTTGGGAAACAGCGAGCGTTGATATTCGGTCGGGCTGTAGCCGGCATCGCAGTTATCCAGGTCGAGCATGACCGTCGCGTTGCGGGCGCGGGCGCGCAGGAAGTCCAGCGGCTGGGGCGGGAAGTCTCTGCGGAAGTCCATGTCGGACCCGCGGGTTCGATAGAAGTATTCGAAATAGTTGATGATCGGCACATCCGGAAACAACTCGCGCAGGAAGAGCGTCGAGCCGAACCCCGAGTGGCCGACGATGAGGTCGGGCTTCAAATCCGGCCGGGCCTTGACTGCGTCGTAAACGGCCAACGAATGCCGCGTCGTGTTCTCGAACGTCCGCGTGCAATAGTGGTTCTGTTTGGTCGCGCCGCCATCGACCTTGTACTGCACACACTCGACCTCGCCAACCTTGCCGGCCCGGCGTTCGGTGACGAACGTGCAGCGATAGCCGTGCCGGCGCACGAGGTGCGAAGCCACGTGCCCGAACTGGGCCGGAAAGTTCTGATGGACGAAGAGGACGTGCATGACGGTAGCCTATCGAGATTCACCAGGGCGAAGGTAGTTCGCTTTCGGTTCGCCAGTTCATTTTCCACACCTGGATTCGCAAGTACTGTTGGGCTTACCGTCCGCGTTCGTCGCCATCGATTTCGACGCTCACGTCCGGCACCTGGGCATTGAGTTGCGGGCCGAGCGCCACGTTCACTTGACCGGAGCCGCGGACCACGATGGAGCCGTTGCCGCGCCGAAGGCTCAGGAGGGCCCGAAGCGCCGACTGCCCCAGTCGTTGGAACCGTTCGACCATGTGCAGCGCCTCGACATGGGCCGACTTGCCGCCTGTGCGCGAGCGGCGCTCGTCGGAGGAGATCGGCGCTTCCCGGTGGATGAGGTTTGGCAGCATCGTCGGCGAATCGGTGAGGTTGGTCGCGGTCTTCAGCCAGATTTGGCGCAGTAGTTCGTACTGCGCCATTTCGTCGACGAAGCGATCCTCGGCCTCGTCGCGCGGCTGCAGCGCTCGGCGTAGGCCCGCGCGAATCGCGGCGAACACGGCTCGCCGCCAGGCCGAATGGCCATCGTCGAGCAACCGCGCCGCGAGCCACCCCGTCTTCAGATCCTCGGCCGCGACCACCTTCACTTCTTCCCAACGTTTCAACGCCTGTTCGGGGTCCGTTCGGGAGAGTGTGTGAAACTGTCCGAACGTGAACTCTTCCGGCAACATTTTCAGGATCAGTTCGGCGTCCCATTCGCTCGGCGCGAGCCGGGGGTCGCTCGGTTCGTCGCGCGTGCCGACATGTTGGCGGTAAAATTCGAGCTCGGCTCGAAAGGCCTGGACCGCGGCGCGGGCGAGCTGCGCCGGCGTCTGAGTCGGCGCTTCCAGTTCGACGGCGGCGGCCGTTGGCGAACGAGTCGCGACCTGGCCGACCCGCTTCGAATGGGCAATCCGTTCACGCG
>JANLUE010000889.1:0-1884 GCA_031363325.1 Gemmataceae bacterium | reverse complement strand
CAGTAAAGCCCCGGTCGAGCGCAGAACCGCGTAGCGGTTCGAGCGAGGCCGGGGTCGCGGAGACCTCGACAATCGGTACCATCAGCGCCCACTCGCCCACCGTGGAGTTTTCGATGTGGACTCTGCCGTTGCTCGTCGTTGGCCTGGCCGTCGGGCTCTCGATTCCGTTGGGCCGGTGCATGGCCCGCGTGCTCGATCGGCCGGCCGCGAATCGCGTTGAGCGCTGGCTCGACACCGGGCCGCAATCGTGGAAGGCATATTGCTTCTCGATGCTCGCGTTCAACGGGCTCGCGTTCGTCGTCGGGTTCGCGGTGCTCTCGTTGCAATCGAGCTTGCCGTTGAACCCCGATGAAAAGGGCGAACTCGCGCCGTCGACGATCTTCAACACGGCCGCCTCGTTCCTGACCAACACGAACCTTCAGCATTATTCGGGTGAAGTGCATCTGTCGTACTTCAGCCAGTTGTTCTTCGTGTGCTGGAAACAGTTCGTGACTCCGGCCATCGGCCTGGCGGCGTTGCTTTCCGTCGTCCGCGGTTTGCGCGGCGATGCAAACCTCGGCAACTTCCACCTCGACCTGTGGCGTGGCGTCGCCTGTGTATTCCTGCCGCTCGCGTTGATCGTCGCGACCTTGCTCCTCGCGGCCGGCGTGCCGATGACGCTCGACGGGGCCGTCAAGGTGACCACGCTCGAAGGCGGCGAACAGACGATTTCGCGCGGGCCGGTCGCGGCCATCGAGGCGATCAAGCAACTCGGCACGAACGGCGGCGGGTTCTTCGGCGCCAACTCCGCCCATCCGTTCGAGAACCCGACGGCGTGGACGAATTTGATCGAGTGCGTTTGCATCATTCTGGTGCCGATGGCCTGCGTCGTGATGTTTGGACGCCTGTTGCGCGGCGGCCGACAGGAGATCGTGATCTTCGCGGTGATGTTGCTCTTCCTGCTCGGATCGATCGGCTGGGGAATCGCGACCGACACGATGAAGCCGAACCCCGGCCTCGCGGGCCTGCCGGTCGATCAGTCGGTCGGCAACCTCGAAGGGAAAGAACTTCGGTTCGGGCCGTCGGCCGGTCCGACCTGGGCGGCGTGCACAACCGCGACGTCGAATGGCTCCGTGAACTGCATGCATGACAGCCTCAATCCGCTGGCCGGCCTGTCGCCGTTCTCGGGCATGTGGCTCAACTGCGTGTTCGGCGGTGTGGGTGTGGGCCTCATTAACTTCCTCGTGTACTTGATCGTCGCGGTCTTTCTGGCCGGGCTCATGGTCGGCCGCACGCCGGAGTACCTCGGCAAGAAGGTCGAAGCGCGCGAGATGAAGCTGGCCATGCTCGCCCTGTTGATTCACCCCCTGGCGATCCTGGCGCCGACCGGACTGGCCGCGATCAGCGACTGGGGCACCGGGGCCACGAACAACCCAGGTGCGCACGGACTCGGCGAGATGCTTTACGAATTTTCCTCGGCCTCCGCGAACAACGGCTCCGGCTTCGAGGGCCTGGCCGACACCGTCGGCACGCGGGCGGACGCGATCAATCCGGAGAAGGCCGACGCCGTCCGCCGATCGGAAGTTTGGGACATATCAACGGGCCTGATTATGTTGATTTGTCGATTCGTGCCGATCATCGCCCCGATCGCCCTTGCCGCCTCGCTCGCGGGCAAGAAGCGCACGCCCTACACGGTCGGCACCCTGCGAACCGACACGCCCACGTTCGGGTTCGTGCTGGTCGGGACGCTGATTCTGGTCGGAGCGTTGTTGTTCCTGTCAGTCGCCGCCCTCGGCCCGGTCGCCGAACACCTGGGGCCGATGCCGTTTGGTGGTTGAAACGTCGCCGAACTTCGGATTGGTCACCCCAAGTCGGCGACCGGGCGAGCCGGGGGGCGTTAGCCCC
>JANLUE010000870.1:0-4328 GCA_031363325.1 Gemmataceae bacterium | reverse complement strand
GGCGTTTCCGATGACGGCCTCCCGACTCATCGTGACGGCCGTGAACGAACGCTGGGCGCGCACGGCGGCCCGCGAAGCCACCGGGTACGCCGCGTCGGTCATCGGCTGCGATGCCGAGGCCGGCATCGAACGCTTGCTCGCGCCGGACGAGACCCCCGACGGTCGACCAGGGGCCAGCATGTTGATGTTCGCCTTTAGCCGCGATGCCCTGCAGAAAGCCGTCGTCAATCGCGTCGGCCAGTGCGTGTTGACTTGCCCGACGACCGCGTGCTTCAACGGGCTTCCCGTCACCGACCGGGCGATTCGCGTCGGCGGGCAGCTCCGGTTCTTCGGCGACGGCTGGCAGGCGAGCAAATTTCTCGAGGACAAGCGCTACTGGCGTGTGCCGGTGATGGACGGCGAGTTTCTCTGTGAAGATCAGTTCGGCACAATCAAGGGTGTGGCCGGCGGCAATTTCCTGATCCTGGCCGAGACTCAGGAACTCGGACTCGCGGCCGCCGAGCGGGCGACGGCTGCGATCGCGAAAATCGCCGGCGTGATTCTGCCGTTCCCCGGCGGCGTCGTGCGCAGTGGCAGCAAAATCGGCAGCAAGTACCCCGCCCTCAAGGCGAGCACCAACGACGCGTACTGTCCGACTCTTCGCGGACTGGTGCCGTCGGTCCTGCCAAAAGAAGTGAACGCGGTTTACGAATTGGTCTTCGATGGCTTGACGGAGTCGGCCGTCGCCGAAGCGACCCGCGTCGGCGTCCGAGCGGCCTGCGGGCCGGGCGTGCGGCGAATCTCCGCCGGCAACTACGGCGGCAAACTCGGGCCACATCATTTCCGATTGCATGAACTCCTCCACGGCGAGAGTCTGGCGTAGGCTGGGTCGAGCGCGGTTCGCGCATGCGACACCGGCGAGCCCGAACCTTGGCGTACGCGGTGGGCGTCGGGGTTTCGTCAAGAGAATTCAGATATCTGTTCACAGCGTGGCATAGCCGCAACCGAATGGTGAGAAGCGGCGTGGCTCGTCTCGGGTAGATTCTTTTGCCTTGAAAAGGCACGACAACGAATTGAGTGTTAGTGCCGAGAGTCGTGTGATTTCGCCACACGACAACTCATGAAGATTACTAATGAGTTGACGTGCGTGACACCATCCAATCATCGGCGCTTCATTTGCAACGACTAAGTTTCAATCGCACAGCCCAAACGCTGTTCGCGCCCGTGGAACTTGTTCATGACGATTCGATGGAAACAGATTAGAAACATCTCACTGATCGCGGCCGGGTTGGGGCTCGCGCTGCCGGTGGCCGCATTCGCCTGGCGAATCACCGATCCACGGCCCGAGCCGACACGCTCGCCCGATCGCGATGGGCCGATGTTTGTCGGCCGAATGGTCGTCCAGGCACCGGGCTACGACACGCCGGCAACGGTCTCGGCCGACGAAGCCACGATCGAGCCGAACGAGAAAGTGATCGGCGTTCTCGGCGGCGAAGGAATCGTTCGGGCCTACCGCATCAAAGCGTTTGGCGCCCTGAACAATCACGTCGTCAACGATATCCTCGGCGGAGTGCCCGTCACGGTGACACATTGCAACCTCACCGGCTGCACGCGCGTCTTTACTGGCAATGGCAAAGACCCATTGCCGATCGGCACCGGTGGGTTCGATGGGGGCCTGATGTTGTTGACCGGAAATCGACTCTACGATCAGAAGACCGGCGTGCCAGATGTTGGCGGGCCTGGCCAGTTTCCATTCCAAGCGATCACGTTCGAGGAGATGACCTGGGAGTCGTGGCGGGCCGCCCATCCGGGCACGGACATTTATGTGGACTCGCCGAATCACACGGTCGCGGCGGAATCGGCGCGTTGATTACTTCAGCGCCTTGTCCGCGATGTCGGTTCGGAAGTGCGCGCCCTTGAAAGCGATCTTCGCCACCGCTTCATAGGCGCGTTTCTTGGCGTCGGCCAACGTGTCGCCGAGGGCCGTCACGCCCAGGACGCGGCCGCCGTCCGTCACGATTCGATTGCTGTCGACCTTCGTGCCGCCGTGAAACACCTTCACGTCCGGCATCTTGCTCACTTCGTCGAGCCCCGAGATTGGCTTGCCGTTCTCGAACTTGCCGGGATAGCCCCCGCTCGCCATCACCACGCAAACGGCCGGCCGAGGGTCCCAAACGACTTTCGACTCGTCCATTTCCGAAAGCGTCTCGTCGACCACCGCTTCCAGTAAATCGAGGAGGTCGCTCTTCAATCGCATCAGCAGTGGTTGCGTCTCGGGGTCGCCGAAGCGGGCGTTGAACTCCAACACGCGCGGGCCCTGGTTCGTCAACATGATCCCTCCATACAGCAGTCCGCTGAATGGATAGCGGCCACGCTTCATGGCATGGACGATCGGGACGAACATTTCACTTTCGACTTTGGACATCAATTCGGGCGTGCCCTTCGGCGCGGGACAATAGGCCCCCATGCCGCCGGTGTTTGGCCCCTTGTCGCCGTCGAGCGCCGGCTTGTGATCTTGTGTCGGCGGTAGCGGCAAGATCGAGCGGCCGGCGACCAACGCGAGCACGCTCAACTCTTCCCCTTCGAGGCGTTTTTCGACAACCGCCTGTCGGCCGGCCTTGCTGCCGAATTCTTCCTGGATCATCACGCGGTCGATCGCTTTCTTGGCGTCCTCGGCCGTGGTGCAGACGATCACGCCCTTGCCAGCCGCGAGACCGTCCGCCTTCACGACCACCGGGTATTCCCGAGTATCGACCCAGTACTTGGCCGGTTCGGAGTGATCGAAGATCTTGAATTCGGCCGTGGGCACGTCGGCGTGCCGCATGAGCTGCTTCGAGAAAACCTTGCTCCCCTCGATGCGGGCGGCCGACTTGCTCGGCCCAAACACGCGTAGTCCTTCCTTGTGAAAGGCATCGACGATGCCGTTCGCGAGCGGCTCCTCCGGGCCGACGACCGTGAGGCCGATGCCTTCCTTTTTGGCGAAGCGAATCAGCCGTTCAAACTCGTTGACATCGATCGGTACGTTGACGCCGTCGAGCCCGGTGCCCGCGTTGCCGGGTGCGCAGAAGACCTTCTCGACGCGCGGCGATTGGGCGAGCTTCCAGACCAGAGCGTGTTCGCGGCCGCCCTTGCCGATCACCAGGATCTTCATGACCGCCCTATGTGTTTCCGAATCGCCCGGAACAAGCCGAGCACATTTCGCCGATTCTGACCGAGGTCGCCTTTGCCGATCCGACTTTGACTGCGAACTTGAATCCGCGATCCATTTGCGATCGCCTCGACCCGGAGTTCGATGTCGTCGACAAATCGAAACAGGATCGTTCGCCGAGTCGCTCGAATGATTCGGTTCGCTACGTCGGCCGATTCGATTCTCCAGCCGCGAAGCGTCGGAACGGCTTCCGTCAACAATCGAAACGCGGCATCGGGATCGAGGGAAAGTTCGAGTGGGCGAACATCCGGATGAGTCGCGGCCGCCGTGTCGCAGACGTTCGCAGTGAACCAACGGCCAAGGCCCATCGCCCGCCCCTGGGGCGAGGGTAACTGGTGTTGTACCCCGACGGCGCGCGGCGGCAACACGCCGCGGGCCGACTTGACCCTGTTGAATGGGGTACTCGCCCAATTCACCGCCCGCCCGTATCGTTTCTGTTGAACGAACATTTCCTCGACACGCCGGGCCGCGCGGCCCAGGAGCAGGTCTGATGGTGAAGGTCGGCATCAATGGCTTCGGGCGCATCGGCCGTCTCGTTTTCCGGGCCCTCGTCGAGCAGGGGCTGCTCGGCAAGTCCCTCGACGTGGTCGCGGTCAACGATCTTGTGCCCGCCGACAACCTGGCCTATCTCGTCAAGTACGATTCGACCCAGGGCCAGTTCCGCGGCGAAGTCCGCAGCGAAAAATCCCCCGGCGCGGCCGAGGACGACATGCTGATCGTCGACGGCCATCCGATCAAGTGCCTCGCCGTCAAGGAAGGGCCAACTGCGTTGCCGTGGAAAGCCCTCGGCGTCGACTACGTGATCGAATCGACCGGCCTTTTCACCGAGGCGGAAAAAGCGAAGGGGCACCTCGCGGCGGGCGCGAAGAAGGTGATCATCTCCGCGCCGGCGAAGGGCGAAGACCTCACGGTGGTGATGGGCGTGAACCACGAAAACTACGACGCGGCGAAGCACCACATCATCTCGAATGCGAGCTGCACGACGAACTGCCTCGCGCCGGTGGTGCATGTGCTTTTGAAGGAAGGCTTCGGCGTCGATGAGTGCTTGATGACGACGTTTCACAGCTACACGGCGTCGCAGAAGACGGTGGACGGACCGAGCAAGAAGGATTGGAAGGGCGGACGCAGCGCAGCGATCAAT
>JANLUE010000855.1:0-5792 GCA_031363325.1 Gemmataceae bacterium | reverse complement strand
AGGCACAGAACATCGAGTACGGAGCCGATCTCGATCGCTTCCTGAGTGCGAATTCGGTTCGGCAGCAGGATCGGGCGAATGATGTCGGAGTCGAGCCCCTTGTCGCCATCTTGTACTGGCGCGACGCCCGAGAACGGGACCGCGGACGGGTCGATGACGCTCGGCGCGAGGCCGCCGCCCATCATCATTTGAAACATCTGGGCCATGGCCATCATGGGATTGCCGGCCGCCATCTGTGGTTGCATCGGCATGCCCATCATGGGTTGGCCCGGCATGCCGTAGGGCATCATGCCGGGCACGGCCTGGGGCATACCGCCGGGCATCATCGGGACGTTCGGCATCATGGCGGGAGGTGCCGGGGCAACCTCCGGGGCATCGGTCGCTCTTTTCTTGGCCATCGGGTAGCCGCTCCGCGTTGAGGGTTTCTCACAATCAAGACTACGAACTCTTTCTTGAAATCGCCGGCCCGAATCGCCACGTGTTTCTTGCGCCCCTCGAACCCCGGCATGCGATCATGAGTTGCCGCGTGGCCGATCAAGGACCGAGAAAGCTTCGTTTTTTGTAACAATTTGTAGCATCCTGCAGAACTTCTTGCCGTCATTGACTCAATCGATTCGTGATCGCGGCTACTTTCGAGGGAACTCCGTTGGGGTAGAATGGTGTGGTTGAGGAGCTTCACATGCCGTTACGCGATCATTTTCGACCGCCGGTGAGCAAGAAATCTTCGTGGGAGGGCTTTCATGCTATGTGGCCGGCATGCATCGTGCGACACTTACGAAAAGTACTTCCATCGGGTTTCGTTGCCGAGCCACGCGTCCACCTGGGAACTTTCACGGAAATCGATGAGGAGGCACCACACGGAAATCCATCACTTGGAAATGGCGATGGCGGCACGGCGACGGCCGCTTGGACGGCCACGCTTCCAGCGGTCTCGGTCGATACGGATCCGCCGGACGAATATGAATACGAAGTCCGCATCTTCGATGTCGAGCGCGAACGACAACTCGTTGCCGCGATCGAATTCGTCAGCCCGGCGAACAAGGATCGACTGGAATCACGCGAGACATTCGTCGCCAAGTGCGCCGCACTGCTCCGAAAGGGAATCGCCGTCAGTGTGATCGATCTCGTTTCCATCCGTCGATTCAACCTCTACGCGCAACTCATGGAGCTTATTGGTTACCCCGACCCCGTGATGACCGCCGACGGCCCACCGATCTACGCGGCGTCCTGCCGTTGGGTGACGAGGAAAATGCGGGCGCGACTCGAGTCCTGGCCCCACCCGTTGACCATCGGACAACCGCTGCCGACCCTGCCACTTTGGCTCACGGATTCGCTCGCCATCTCCCTCGACTTGGAGCCGAGCTACGAGCAAGCTTGCCACGATTTGTGGATCACGTGACATCGACCGAAGCAACGCGTTCACGGGTCGGCCAACTCCAGGTCGGGGATCGCGACACATTGCGAGCAGACACGAGGTCGACTCTGAGTGGCGGGCTCGCCGTCCGACCGAACCCGCTCAAGTCCACCTGCAACTCCCGCACATCATTTCTTGAAGTCGCCGGCCCGAATCACGACCAGTTTCTTCGGGTCGATGTGCTTCTTGAACGCGGCTCGAACGTCTTCCGGTGTCAACGCCTGGATGCGCTTCTCCTGCTCGGTCGAGTGGGAGAACGATCGGCCCATGTTCAGGTTCGTCACGATTTGGCCAGCCAGCGCGGCGTCGCCGGTACGGCCGACTTTCTGGGCCTCCAAGTACGCCCGCTGCGCGTCTTGGAGTTCCGTGAGCGATGGCCCTTCGGAAATGAACTTGGCCAGTTCTTCGGCGACGGCTGTATCCACTTTGTCGATGTTCGCCGGGTTCGTGATCGCATTGACCGTGAACGAGGCCGACGGGTCGCGGCTGCCGGCGCTGAAGGTCGACGTGACGCCGTACGACAGGCCTTCCTTCTGGCGAATGCGATCGCCGAGCCGCGAGGACAGCGTGCCGCCACCGAGGATGAAGTTGCCGATCCGCAAGGCCGCGAAGTCCGGGTCCGATTCCATGAGCGGGAACGCTAGGCCCGCGAGGAAGACGGCGTTCGCCTTGTCCGGCGTGCGGATGTCTTCCTTCAGTCCATTGGTCGCGGTCGGGGCTTTGCGGTCGATTCGTCGATAGGGAACTTTGGACTCCCATCCGGCGAGGATCGTCTTGATGGCCGCGATCGTCGCCTCGGGGTCGAAGTCGCCGACGATGCCCAGCTCGGCATGGCTCGCGCCGATTTGAGTTTCGTACAGGGCCTTCACTTGATCGATCGTGACGGCTTCGACGCGGGCGAGGGTCTCGGCCGCAGTCGGCACATAGCGCACATCGTCTGGGCCGTAGGGCGACAGGGCTCGCGACAGTTTGTTGCCGGCGAGCGTGGTCGGATCGGTTTCGCCATTGGCGAGGCCGGCCTTCATGCCGCGCTTGCGGGTCTCGAAGTCGGCGGCCGGGAAGGCGGGCTCGCGCAGGATATCGCCCAGGAGTGCGATCGCCTTGCCCAGCGTGTCGCGCTTCGCTTCGATCGAGAACGTCAAGGCACCGGCGGTTCCGGCCGCGCCTCCTCCACCACGCGGGCCGCCCCGCCCGCCAAAGCCCCCGGTGCCCGGCGAAATGCGAATGCCTAACGATTCCATTTCTTCACGCAACGCCTGGCGATCGTGCTTCTTGGTGCCGGCCATCATGAGTCCGGGAAGCAGCCCCGCCGCCGTCGACTGGCCTTTCAGCGATTCCTCGTTGCCGTAGTGAAGCGTGAGAACGAGCGAGACGGTTTCACCTCGGTTTTTCTTGGCGATATAGCCCGCCTTGAATGTACCTTCCTGAACGACTTTCAAGCGTGCGTCCAGGTTCGCCGGCGATGGATCGAAGGCCTCGCCGGCCGTGCCAACCGAGCCGCCCTTGTAGTCCTTGACCAGGGCGTCGAGCGGCGGGGCTGCCGGGATGGCTAACCGTTGCGGTTCCGAGACGGGAACGTACATTCCGACGGTCCGATTGTGTTTCTGGAAGTAAGTTCGGGCCACGCGGTTCACGTCGTCGGCCGTCACCGCGGCCGTTCGATCGCGTTGGATGAATAACAGGCGCCAGTCGCCGAGCGCCGATGCGGAACTGAGCGCCTGGGCCATGCCGGAACTGTTCGACTGAAGTTGCTCGGCGTTGCGCTTGCTTCGGACCTTGGCCTTCTCGACTTCCTCGGCCGTGAAGGGCGTCGTGCCAAGGTTCTCGATCACCTTGAGAATGGCGTCGCGGACGGTTTCGATTTGATTTGAATCGACCTGAGCGTTTGCGAAGAACAGCCCCGGGTCGTGCGCGTTGTCGGCCCGAGCGCCGGCGGAAGTCGCCAACTTCGACTCGACCAACGCCTGATACAGTCGCCCGTTCGGAGATTGCGACAGGATGCCGCCGAGCAAGCTGAGCGGTGCCCAATCGGGGTGCGACGCGGCCGGCATGTGGTACGCCACGCCGACCGACCCGACGGAGCCGACGCGCCGGAGGATCACAGTCCGCTCGCCGTCCTGAGCGGGCTCTTCCGTGTACGTCGCGTCGAGCTTGCGCGTCGGCTTTGGGATCTTTCCGAGGTAGCTGTTCACGACGCCGAGCGCCTTCGCTTCGTCGAACTTGCCGGCCACGATCAGGACGCAGTTGTCGGGCTGGTAGAATTTCTTGTAGAACGCCTGCAGGTTGTCGATGGGCACGCGTTCGATGTCCGAGCGATTGCCGATCGTCGACTTGCCGTAGTTGTGCCATTCGAACGCGGCCGCGTGAATTCGCTGCGAAAGTACCCCGGCCGGGCTGTTCTCGCCGCGTTCGAATTCGTTGCGAACGACGGTCATTTCCGAAACCAGGTCCTCGCGCTTGACGAAGCTATTCACGAGCCGATCCGATTCGAGCTTGATGGCGAACTCGAGGTTCTCGTCGGTCGCGGGCAGCGTTTCGAAATAGTTGGTTCGATCGACGTTCGTGGTGCCGTTGAAACTGGCCCCGTGATCGCGGAGCGCCTTGGGCACGTCCGGATGCGTCGGCGTCCCCTTGAAGACGAGGTGTTCGAGCAAGTGGGCCATGCCCGTTTCGCCGTACCCTTCGTGCCGCGAGCCGACCAGGACGGTCATGTTGACAGTGATCGTCGGCCGCGATTGCTCGGGGAAGAGCAACACCCGCGCGCCGTTGTCGAGCCGATACTCGGTGACCCCCTCGACAGTGGCGACCTTGGTCGGCGGCCCGGCGAGCAACGGCCCGGCAATCGCGAGAAACAGAAGGGGCGTGACGAATCGACGCATGTATGGTCTCCGGTGCGTTGGGCAATGGCTGGGAGAGTGTCCGAGGGATGTGTACGGTTTAGGCAGGCGAGTCGGGGAAGCAAATCTGGTCCGGTTGCGTACTTATCACCAGGGAGTTGACGGCGCTCCCGTCGTCGGCGACGCCAACGTGGTGTTGAACCTGGACGAAGTGATGGGGCCGGGCGGCGAACGAGCGGTTCGCGTCAACCTTCAGGCATCAATCGGAACGGTTTAGATTCTCCCACTCAGAATTGGCTGGCGACAGATGAAACCGGGGTGTAGCCCTCGTCCCACGGTAGGCCCCCGAGCGATCGGGCCAGACCATTTGCAGTGTCGGGAAGTCCCAGCCCTGATAGAACCAGCCGGCCGTGCCAAGGTACTCCTTGTAATTGACTCGCTCCACTTCCTCGCACGCCAACGAGTAACCCTCGAGATAGCCTTCGTACAATTCGCCGGGCTCGAACCGTCCGCCCTTTTCGACGTTCGTTCCAATCGTGTTGATCACCGAATGGCACAATTCAATCGGAAGCCCGACCACGATCACTTCGGGGTGTTTGAACCTGCGGTAAAGCCCAATGGAAAACGAAAAGGTCGGCCCCTCTTTGCTTTCGAGAATACCCATCACCGCCCAGCCAACCCGCTTGATGTTGGCGAGGAGCTTGCGGTCGTGATCACTTTGAGGAACCGGCCCCTTCATGTTTATCGCCCCGGTCGGATCGTCTTGGGTTGCGGCGGTTGAATCACCTGGCGAATCGGCGCGTCGCTTCCGCCACGTTCGAGGGATTTCGGCGGTGGCACACCATCCGGAACGGGGACAATCGGCGGATCGACTTTCTTGCGGCCGCGTTCCAGGACGATCGTGACCGTTCGTTCAGTTCCAATCGGAGCGAGGAACCGATCCGGCAACAACCCCCGCAGGCCAACGCCGCGGACGTTGATCGTCATCGTTTCACCGACGAGGTCGATCGTGCCCAGGGCCGGGTCGGCTTCGCGCCAGGCGGGGTCGTTACGCAAGTTGTACGGGTCGCGGGTTTCGCCGAAGCGATCCCACCAACCAATCCGAACACGGCCCTCCGACACGTACGACATGATCATTCGGGTCGCGTCCTCGTCGGCCGTCTCGTTTCGCCAGCTCACCGGGGCCAGCGGCTTCACGACGCGATCGGCCAGTTCGGATTGTTTGATCACCTGACCATCGACGATGTAGCGCAGGCCCGCGAGGTCCGAGATGCGAACGTCGCGGCGATCGAGCGTCAGTCGAGTGACCGTCCATTCGCCTTGCATTTGATTCACGGTCGCCCGCAGACGCGGGTCGCCGAGGGCGGCCCGTTCCTCGTCGGGCCAGTTGGTTCGAACTTGGTCGGCCAGTGGCGCGGCGAAGAGGGCCGCGACGGCCAGGGAACGGAACATGGGTGCAACTCCAGGGTGTAATAGTGCCTGTCGGATAAGCGCAGCGCGTCGATGACGGTCTCTTAACATGAAATGGCGAACCGGCTGCG
>JANLUE010000809.1:0-1386 GCA_031363325.1 Gemmataceae bacterium | reverse complement strand
CGCAGCAGTTCCTCGGGCGTCGGCAGGACGCCGGCCGCGTCGAGATAGGCTCGACGTAGGAACTCCGAATCGTCGCACCTCGGCGAGGGCGGCAACCGGAGTTCCCGGAGCTTGCGTTCGATCAGCAAGTCAATTCGATTGGCCGACCTGGCGGCGAACAGGCCTTCGTCGATCACGTCGCCGAAGGGGGACGTAACCGTGAGGGCCGCCACGCGATTGCCGAACAGGGCGCTGATCGCCGCTTCACCCCGGCCGATCACTTTCACAAGCCCTTCTTCGTCGACGTCCGCGACTTGCGATTCGCTGCTGACGAACTTGGCGAGCTTGGTCACGTCGGCCACGCGACCATCCGAGTAGCGCGCGAGGACGACCGTTCGCAGCGTATCTTTCGGCCGCAAGAACGCCCGTGGCGGCAGGATCTCGATCCGTTCGACCGACGGGTCGCTGGCCGTCGGCCCGGCGGCGCCGCCGCGAATCCAGTCCAGAATCACGCGCTGCTGCGGCGAGTCCTTCTCGATGCGCGTCCCGCCACCGTGGGGAATCGTGCGCGTCGCCTTCAACAGCATCAAGCTTGCACTGGGCTCGGTTCGATCGACGCGGCGCGATAGGGCCTGACGGGACAGGACGAAGTGATCCGTCTCGGGATCGTAGCCGCGTAGGCTCAACTTGAACCCGCCCTTGCCGGCGAGCGCGCCGTGACAGGCCCCGGAGTTGCAACCGGCCCGCGTCAGGATCGGCAGTACGTCGGCCTTGAAGCTCGGCGGCGTCGTGTCGGCGGCCCGGGTCACGCGCACTTTGGCGATGACGAAGCTGCTATTCGCGACGACCGTGATCGACGTTTCGCCATCGCCGACCGCGCGGACGACCCCGTTCTTGTCGACGGTGGCGATCTTCGGGTCCGCGGAATCGTAAGTCACGCCGCTGGTTCGGTCGGCGATGGTACGCCCCGCGTCTACTTCAACGACCAAGAGTTGTTGCGAAGCCCCCGGACCGGTCAGCGACACGTTGGCGGGGTGCAACTGAAGCCCGGCCCCGAGTGTTGGGCCTGAGCAGACCGCGAGAAGAATCAGGTGGCGCATCGGAGAAGTTCCTACTTGTGCTTGCCATTTCGTCCGCGGGACTGGGCGAGTTCGGCCTTCAGTCGAGTAATCTCGGCCTCCGCCTGTTCGGCCCGAGCGGCTTCTTGATCAGCCCGGGCGGCTTCCTGGTCGGCCCGGGCTTGCTCGCGGGAACGGCCCAGCGCCTCGCGCTCGGCCAGAGTCGGAACCAGCTTGCCAGCCTTTGTGAAGAACCGGATCCAGCGCCCGCTTCGACGGACAAACTTGCCTTCCCACGAGCCAAGCCACAGTTCGAGTTCCACGCTCCACAGCCGACCCGCTCGATCGG
>JANLUE010000804.1:0-9056 GCA_031363325.1 Gemmataceae bacterium | reverse complement strand
GCGATCGAGGGCTTCGTCATCGACCGAGTTCGCAGCGTCGGCACGGACCCGGCCGTGGTCGAAGCGACGGCCCGCTCCGCCCGCGAACATGACGACGCCAGGCTGGCCGAACTCGACGCCGATCGTCGGCGGCTGATGGCGGACCTGCGGCAGGCCAAGAACGAAGTCATCGCCCTATCGGGCAAGATCGCCTCGGACGCGACCGGCTTGGTCGTGGCCCGCCTCGCCGAGCTGCAATCATCCGTGGCCGCGACCGAGGTCCGGCTCGCCCTACTCGCGGCCGACGAGGACTCGATCCGCCGCGAGTCTATCTCGGACGCCCAGGTCGCATCGGCCCTCGGCCACTTCGACGCCGTGTGGAACAACCTGACTCCGCGCGAGCAGGCCCAGGCGATCGCCACCTTGATTGAACAAGTCGAATACGACGGCGCGAAGGCGACCATCTCGGTTCGCTTCCAACCGACCGGCATTCAGTCCCTGGCCCGCGAGGCCAACAAGTTTACGGAGACCAAATCATGAGCACGCCTTTGTCTTTCACGTGCAAAATCGAGTTCGACCGGTCGGGCTCTGGCGGCCGCACGGACACAAACAACTGTCCTCGAATTCGATCGGCCGAGTCGCAACGCCGACCATCCCACTTGCAAACCCGTCGAGCTGATCCGCTACCTGATCCGCAACAGTTGCCCGAAGGCCGGCGTGGTCCTCGATCCGTTCGGCGGCAGCGGCACGACGCTGATCGCCGCCGAGCAGGAAGGCCGGCGTGCGTGCTTGATGGAGATCGATCCGGCGTACTGTGACGTTGCCGTGCGCCGCTGGGAGCAAGTGACCGGCAAGCAAGCCGAACGGCGAGTGGCGGCCGAATCCGACGAGCCCGCCGATTTGCACACGATGGCCGACGTCGGCGGCGAGGCAGGTGGGGCATGAACGATCCGACCAACGAGCGACGGCCCCGGAGTCGGGGCCGTGGGGGCGAGGTTCGCGTTGAGTCAATCCGTTGCGGGCGGATCGATCTTGTCGGCGATCGTGATCAGGATTTCGATCAGATTCTCGGCGTTGATCGCGTTGGCGCGTTCGCCCTCGTCGATCTCCTCCTGGAAGCAGCGGGTAATCGTACGGATCGCGACGGCAAGGTCGGTCATGGCGTTCTCCTTTTGAATGGCGTGACGAATTCAGGCAGCGGCGTAGCGGCCGGGGGCGACTTTCTTGAAACGCGAGTCCGACCCCTTCGTCGTGATCTCGCGGATGATCGCCGAGGACAACGTCGCGGACGGCGTCCTGCCGTTCGGCGATTCCCAAAGGGCCTGGGCCTGCATGAGGGCGATCATTTCGACCGTATTCAGGTCACGGCCGGCGTGGGCCAGAACCTTGGCGGCAGCATCCAGTGCACTCATCTTCCTCGGCCGATCGGCCTTCGGCTTCCGGGCCGGCTTCACCTTGGCGGGCTTCGCGGTCTCCGCGATCGGCGCGGACTCGCCCGGAGCATCGACCGGCGTCGCCGCGACGATCGCGTCCAGGGCCGGCTCGATGTTCGTGGCCTCAGCGATTGGTTCGCCGTCGGCCTCGACCGGCGCGTCGTCCACGATCGGTGCCTCGCCGACGGGTTCGGCCTCGACCGGGGCCGTCGTGGCCGGCTCGTCGGCCGGCACCTCGACATCGGCCTGCACCTCCAGCTCCGCAACCGGCGCGGGCGGCTGGATGATCTCGGTGAACTCGGCCGTGAATCGGCTTCCGGTCACCCGGCCCCGCGCGACCTCGACTGCCACCCGCTTTTCGGCAGAGTAGGCCGCCGCCATGCGGGCCGCTTCGTCGGCCGACTTCGCCTCGCCGACCACCTGCCGGCCCTCGACCGCCTCGCAAATTCGGTACACCTGCCTAACGGTCGCGGCCTTCGCCGGGGCCGCCTTCTTCACGACCGGTTTGGCCAGCTTCGATTTGGACTTCGTCTTGCTCATGATGACTCCTCGAACAGGGGATTGGGGTTCTCGCATCGGTCACTTCGCCCAGGTCGCCCACTGGGGCGCGGCCGCGACCAGGGCCTCGACGATCGCCTCGTCGGCGACCGGGGCGTACTTCCGGAAGCCGTGGTCGAACTCGAACACCAGCGACCCGTTGCCTTCGCGTTCAATCCGCAGCCGGGCGATGCGATCGAAGTGGAGCAGGAAGATCGGATCGAGCGAGTCGGGCGGCACGATCAGGGCCTCGAACCGGCAGCCAGCGATGAGGCCGGAGACCGCGACGCCGTCGGGCCGACGCTGGATTCGGGCTCGGGTGATGGTCGGCGGCATGACTGGTACTCGTTATTGGGCAACGACTTACGGCGACGACACCACTGTTACCGGGTGTCCCCGAGCAGTGCAAGTCGCTTCCCGCGGAATTGGCCAGATTGTCGAAAAATGTGTTAGGCGACCCCCGGGTCGCGACTCCGGCCTGCGTGCGCGGGCGGGCCAGGGCGAATCACCAGCAACTGGTGCTGCACCGATCCGAGGCGATCGGGTAGGATGGAGGGGGGCTCGCGGCCGGGGGTGACCGGCCGGCCCGGTTACGATGGGGTTGGGTGCGACGTGACGTTGGCATGGGCGAGGGTGGCGATCGTTAGGCACGCACGGCGTGGTGCGGATCCGCGGAGTCTTCGCCCCGATCGGCGGCCGCGACGAATTCGAGAGCGTCGGCCTCGGTCGGGAAGCGGGCGATCGGGTCGTCGTAACCCGGCCGAACGTCGAACACGATCCAATAGCCGGCACGAGGGGATCGGCTGATCTCCCAGTAGCCGGTGTCGTAATCGGGCGGGAGGGCGATCGGGATCGTTGGCATGGTGGACTCCAGGGGGCGGTGACACGAACTTACACGGTCCGCGCCGGAACGCAAGTCGGGTTCCGGGGAATCGCGAAGTTAGTCGTCGCCCCGGAGCATGGCTACGATCCAGGCTTCGGCCTGGGCGGCCGAACGGAAACGGCGGACGATCCGGTCGGTGCGGACATCGACGACGGCCCAGTCGCCGGTCCAGGTGCGAGCCACGGTCCAGAACTCGATGTCGTTGGCGGTCCAGGCGATGTCGGTCATGATGGCATCCGGGTTGGCTGGTCGTTAGGCATGGTCGGGCGAGGGACGGTTAACTTCGCTCGGGTGGGTGGAGTTGCAAGCGCGAAACGGGAGAATTCCAGAGACTTCGGGGTGCTGGCGTTCGGGCGTGTGAACCGGTGTAAGCGAGGCGACGATGGCCCATAGCGGACGGAAGATCGCGGACGATACCCTGGTGCTGGCCCTGGCTTGTGGCTCGACGATCGATGCCGCCGCGACCAAGGCCGGGGTCAGCCGGGTCACCGTCTACAAGCGGCTCGGCGACCCCGAGTTCCAGGCCAAGCTCGCCAAGGCCCGCAGCGACATGGTCGATCGCGCGACCGCCATGCTCACGGCCGCCGCGATGGAGTCGGTGAAGACCCTGCTCGAACTCCAGGATAAGGATGTCCCTGCATCGAGCCGCCTGGGCGCGGCCCGTTCGGTCTTGGAGATCGGCAACCGGCTGCGATTGGAGAGCGAGTTGATCTCGCGACTTGAAGCGGCCGAGCGAGCCCTGGGGCTCAGGGCCTAACACGGAGTGCGGATGTCGGCGGCGACTTTGAAGCGGGCCGTGGAGCGGATCGAGGCCGGCGTCCGGCTTCGACAGGAGCGCGGCACGGACATGCTCGACCGACTGCGAGCGGACCCGGTCGAGTTGATGACGGCCGCCAAGATGAAGCCCGACCCGTGGCAGGAGCAAATCCTGCGGTCGCAGTCCGACCGGGTGATCATCCTGGGCTCGCGGCAGATGGGCACGAGTTCGGTGTCGGCGGCCCTGGCCATCCGCACGGCCTTGTTGCAACCCAACGCGCCGGTCTTGCTCCTGAGCCCGTCGTTGCGGCAATCGGGCGAGTTGTTCCGCAAGGTGCTGGCCCTGTACACGGCGCTGGGTCATCCGGTGCCGGCCGTTCGGGAGACGGCCCTGCAGTTGGAGTTGGCCAACGGTTCGCGCGTCGTGTCATTGCCCGGCACGGAAGGCACCGTGCGCGGCTTCAGCGAGGTAGCCCTGCTCGTGATCGACGAAGCGGCCCGAGTGAGCGATGCGCTTTACTTCGCGGTTCGGCCGATGTTGGCCGTCAGTCGGGGCCGGCTGGTGGCGCTCTCGACGCCGTTCGGCCAGCGCGGTTGGTTTTACCAGGAGTGGATTGGGCCAGGCGATTGGAACCGCGTGCGTGTGACGGCCGACGACGTGCCTCGCATCACCAAGGAGTTCCTGGCCGAGGAGCGGCGGGCGCTGGGCGAACGATTCTACCAGCAGGAATATTTTGCCGATTTTAGCGCCTGCATCGACGCGGTGTTCGACGCGGCCGACATCGCCGCCGCCCTCTCCGACGACGTGCAGCCCTTGTTCGGAGGGACGGCATGAGCCAGTTCGTGATCGGACTCGACCTCGGCACCACGAGCGAGCCGACGGGGCTGTGCGAGTACCGGCAGGCGTTCGGGGTGCGGCACCTGGCCCGGTTGCCACCGGGCACGCCCTTTGGAGCGATCGCCGCTTCTTTGGGATCTCGCCTTTTCCACTGTTTCCTGACAGTTCAGAGTCCGTCGTGCACTGCCAGACTACATTTCCGTTTTGTGGTAACCGCACATACCGTCCTGGTTTTCTCACAGTTCAAAATCCGAGGTCTTTGACAGTTTTTATGGCTTTCGTTCATATGTCTTGGTAGTGATGTTCGAATAGTTGGCGGCGAGCGACGCGGATTGAATCGACATCAAATTCGAGGTCCTTCAAGTGCCGCCGATCACTTTGGACATCTTTGAAGCGTACCCCTTATGTCCCCGAAAGGCATTCCTGCTCCAGAGGGGCGAACCGGTAGGTGTTCCACACGAGTACGCGCGGATCATCGAAGAACAGGAGGCGGCCAACCGCCAAGCCCACCGCGCTCGCTTGGCGGAGGGGGGTGTGGTCGTCCCCTTCGGTGGCCCGGCCGAAATGGCCGCGGGCTGGGAGATCGTCGCTGACGCCGATCTTTCGGCAGATGGACTCCATGCACGATGTGACTTCCTGACGAAGTTGCCCGAACGCTCGCGGTTCAGAAGGTTCAGCTACGAGCCTGTGAAGGTAATTGGTTCCTGCCGCGCCTCGCGTCCAGACGCCCTTGGGCTGGCCTACCTGGGCCTTGTCCTCGGAGAAGTGCAGGGCCGGCAGCCGTCCGCTGGCACGGTGGTCCTGGACGGGGATCGCCCCACCAAAGTGAAGTTGTCCGGCAAATACAAGGAGGTGCGGCGGATCGTCGAGGTACTCCGGGCTTCGCCGCTGGCCGGCACCTACGCTCGCCCCGACCCGCTGGCGTTGCTGCGGACCGGCTATCGATTCGGCGACCCGGCCTTGAAAGATGTTCGGGCCTTCGAACGAGACAAGCTGGACGCGGCCCCGGACGATCAGGTGCATCTCAAACTCGAGCGCGGCGGATCGATCGTGGCCGAGTCCTCGTTTCGACTGATTGCCAGTGCGGACGGGATCAAATTTGACGAGGCATCCGGTCCAGGCTGGCACGCGGTCTACGCGCGGCCGGGGGAAGCAAAGACGTTACGTCGGGTGATCACGTTGCACGGCAGCGAAGGTGGGAGCGTGGACAAGGCTCGCGGTCGAGCCGCACAATGGGCGAGTCAGGGTTTTGCGGCCCTGGCGGTCAACTACTTCACCCAGACCTACGAGCCCATCAAGGGAGTGCCGAGCCAGCACATCGACATCAAGGTCGAAGTCATTTCGTCGGCTCGTGACTGGCTTGCCGCCCGGCCGGAAGTGGATGGCTCGCGATTCGCCCTCTATGGCGTGTCGAAGGGGGCCGAGTTCGCGCTGTTGGCGGCAACGCGCTATGAGTGGATCACGGCCGTTGTGGCCGTGGTTCCATCGGACGTCGTGTGGGAGGGTTACGCTGCGGACGCGGGCCAGAACACGGCCCGGTCGTCGTGGAGCGTCGGTGGCGAGGCACTGCCATTCGTGCCCTTGTTCGCGTTCGACGCGAAACAGGAAGGGCTATACCGGACGAACACCGAGCGATATCAACGGTCGCGCGCCTTCCACGCCGACCGAGTCGCGGCCGCGCGGATTCCGGTGGAAAAGACGGGCGCGAAGTTGTTGTTGCTCGCGAGCGATCGCGACGAAGTCTGGGCCTCCGGCGCGATGGCTCGTTCGTCCACCACAAGTTCATCGGCTACGCGGCGAGCGCGATGCCCCTCCTGCAAAAGGCGGGAGTTCCCGAGAAGCCCGACGGGAGCATAATGCTTCTAAGGGCGGCCAGTGACTGCGAGCCGTTCGTCACGCACTGCCGGCGACTCCGGTTCTGGGAACGCGGTTGACCGAATTGGCCCTCGACCTTGGACCCGACGAAACCTGTTCGGGCCTGGCCTCTACATCCCAGGGGAACGTTGGCGATGAAGACTTCCACGTTCCAGCAAAGCGTTCCCGTTCGAACGGGCACATACTTCCGAACGGAGCGGCAATGTTGACGCGCGGCTTCATCGGGCTCGACCTGGGGCAAGCCCAGGACTTCACGGCCCTGGCCGTCCTGACCCGGCCGCGCCTGCGGGGCGACGAGAAGGGCGTCGAGCGCAAGCCGCCGTATGCCGTGCCATACTTGCAACGGTTCCCGCTCGGCACGCCGTACCCGCAGGTCGTATCGGCCGTGGTTGATCTGTTGCGGACGCCGCAACTGCGGGGATCGTTCTTCGTGGTCGATCAGACGGGCGTGGGCCGGGCGGTCGTGGACATGCTCACCGACGCGATGCGTGGGAAGGTGTTGTGCCACTTTTGCCCGGTGACCATCACGGGAGGGCACGAAGTGACGGCCGTCGAGGGCGGCTTCCGGGTGCCCAAGAAGGAACTGGTCGGCTGCCTCCAAGTCTTGTTGCAGACGCGACGATTGCACGTGGCGAAGGCCCTACCCGTGGCTGAAGTGCTGGTCCGCGAGTTGGAAACGTTCCGAGTGAAGATCACGGAGGCGGCGAACGAGACGTTCGGTGCGTGGCGCGAGGGCCAGCACGACGACCTGGTGTTGGCCGTGGCCCTGGCCGCCTGGGCCGGAGAGCGCGGGTTGGGCTATGAGGGTCCGGTGGGCGTGCCCCACGTGATGGGCGGATAGAATCGCACTGCGACGGAATCGACTTAACTGAGCGAAATGCTCATCCATCATGCGCATCCTCGAAATTGATCATCGATCTCATGGGTTCTTCGAAGACGGACTTAGACCGTTGCACCTTCGAGGACTGAAACGGTTCGTCGTGTTGGCCGGACCGAACGGCGCGGGCAAGTCACGGCTTCTAAGTCGATTGCGGAACCTTCATAGTCGCTACACAGATCGCAATGGAAACACTTCGGTCCTACCGCTCCTTGAGCCAAGTGTTCGGGAACACATTTTTCGGGGCTCAACGATTCACTTGTCCCATTTACCCGCTGGAAACAACCAAGACGGAGAACTGACACGAGAGAGCTTTGGCGTTCGGCTGGAATCCAGTCGCGATCCCGGCAAGAATTGGACCGCCTTCGCCGTCGTGCCGTTTGTGAGCAACGAACTTGTACTCGAAGACCCATTTTCGATCAGTCGAGAAAAGCTCCTTCAATTTGGCGAGTCAGCGCAGCATCCCGGCGTCGGGCACATGGCGCGATCGACAGTGCCATATATTCAAATGCTTCAAGACCGATGGCGCGAAGTCACTCACCAGGAAAGCCAGGTGGACGCGTCGCTCCGCCGAAGTGTCGTGAACCAGTATGAGCAACTTCGCAACGTCATCCAAGTCGCAATTGGATCGGATCTTGGTCGGACAATTGACGGCGCGGCAACCGTGTTCGATCGTCCAATCGCTCAAGCGAAATTGTCCGAAGGACAATGCAGAATACTGCTTTGGGCGACGGGTATTCATGCACAGTCGGTCAATCTGCGAGACGTAATCCTCACGCTCGACGAGCCGGAGAATTTTCTTCATCCCGAAGCTCTGCTGGCCACGCTTCAAAGGCTGATTGACGCTAACGCGGACGGACAAATCTGGATCGCGACACATTCGATCCCTCTAATCGCCCACTTATGGGAGTGCCATTCGGATCAACTATCACTTATCTTCATGAATCGTGGTGAAGCGACCTATGCGGGTCGTGACCCCGAACGGATTGTCGCCTCGCTGATGGGTGGCGAAACCAACATCGAGTCGCTCCGGCAATTCATCGATCTCCCCGCACAACTCGCAGTCAACCGGTTTGCGGCGGAGTCGTTGCTTCCCCCAGAAGCCGTGGAATTCGCGGCCCCGAGCGATCCGCAGGTTCAGTTGGCCGGTCGAGCGCTCTTCAAAGCCGATTCAAACCACCTTGTCCGTGCCTTGGATTGGGGCGCGGGGCGTGGGCGACTTCTTGAAGCTTTGGCGGCCGGTTCAGGAGACCTGCCATCCAGGTTGGACTACGTGGCATGGGACCGTCAAATCGATCCTCGCTGTGCCGATGCGATCGCCAGAGTTTATGGGCACGAGGGGCGAGAGGGACGGCAGTTCGCCGATCGCAACGAGCTTGCCAGGCGGCATGCGGACCACTCCTTCGATGTGTGTGTACTGTGCAATGTTCTTCACGAGATCGATCCGATGAAGTGGGTCGAAGTCTTCGAGCCGACGAGCGTAATCGATCGATGGCTGAAGCCCGAGGGCAAACTCTTGGTGATCGAAGACTACGCGATGCCGAAAGGGGAGTATGCGCACGCATTCGGGTTTATCGTTCTGGACACGGAGGCCCTGATTCAACTGTTTGGCGGCGACCAAGGAATTGAAGTCATTGAAGCGACCGGCAAGTACCAGGGACGGATCAAAGCACATGTCATTCCAGGTAAGGCACTTAGACGGGTGTCGGCCGAGACGCGAGCGAGTGCTCTCTCCCTTGCTCGTGTTCACGCCCGCGATAAAGTGCGGTCCATTCGCCGTGGGACAGACACGTCGTTTCGAGCAGGCCAAGAACTTGCTTTTTGGGTTCAACAATTCGCCAACGCTACACTCGCTGCAGAGCAGTTTGGTGCACGGTG
>JANLUE010000788.1:0-3009 GCA_031363325.1 Gemmataceae bacterium | reverse complement strand
CTTCGGCTTCGGCAATTTGGCCGGTTCCGGTTCGGGCAGTTTCTCCGGTCGCTCCTGATGAACGGCCCGCTTGACGGACTCATCGACTTTCGATTTGCCGCGCCAACCGTCGGCCTCCGTCGGACGTTCGGGAACGGGCTCGGCGCGCTTCTTCCAACCGTCCTCGGGCTCGGCGGCGGCATCGCGAATGTACAGGTTCGGCCAGGCAACAAGCGCGAGAGCCCCCAGGGCCGCGACGGCACACAGACGGACGACCCCGGCCGGGCGGCCTGTCACCGGGGCCTCCCTTCCGCTTTCACCGGCAGTGGCAGTGTCGTCGAAGTCACGGCGATCCCGTCGGCATCTTGAAGCGCAACCGGCACGCTCAGTTCGCCATCGATTCGGGCGACGATTTCCAGCCGAACCGTCCGCGTGTCGCCGGGCTTCAGGTCGCCGAGGTCCCATTCGGCGACGTGCGTGGTCGGCGCATAGGTCCCGTCCGTCGCGGTGACATAGGCCACGCCCTTCGGCAAGCGAGCGACGATGCGAGCCCCCTTGATGGTCTCCGCGCCGTCGTTGCGGGCCGTGAATTCCAGTTCAACCAGCGTGCGAACCGCGATGTCCGTCGGCGCCTTGGCGGTCACCTCGGGCTTGCCTTTCGCCACCAGTCGAAACTCGCTCGCCTTCGCGCCGCCCGCGCCAATCACGCGGACGCGCGTGGAATATTCGCCCGGCTTGGTGGGGGTCACTTTGAGCGGAACCGTTTTCGTCTCGCCCGGTGGAATGTCGCCGACCGGGTTCTCGAGGTCGGCCCCGGCCGCGTGCGTGAGCCCTTCGGGCAACGTCGCCATGAGCACGACGCCGCGGGCCGGCACGTCGCCGGGGTTCGTGATCTTGACTTTGATTGTGGCCGGCTTGCCGACGAGTGCCTCGCCAGGCGCTTCAATCTCGATCGCGAGCCCGACGAATTTGGCCGGCGCGATCAGAGCGGTAGGGACTTCGCCACGAAAGGTGACGCGGAACTGGGCCCGCAACTCGGGGATCGCGTCGGCCTTCGCCGAGGCGAGCTTCAACTTCACCGTGCGGGTTGCACCCGGCGCGAGCGCGTCGAGGTCCCATGTCAGTTGATTGCCTTCACGCTGCGCTTTTGGTTCGGCGGTGCTGACCTTGTAGCCATCGGGCACGGGGCCGCGAACCGTGACGGCTTCGAACGTCGTTCGCCCCGAGTTGGTGACGGTCAGTTCGAGGACGGTTTCCTCGGGCGTGCGAGTGCCGACGAGCTTCTGCTTGACGACGAGGCCGGACGAATCGCCCGGTTCGTCGCCGCGTGCCGAGTCGCTGCTCGCCAGGAGCAACGCGCAAGCACACAGCGGCAGCCAGCGGCCCAGGTAGCGTTTCGCGGTAATCGGACATCCCCCGTTCGCCCGGCAGCCCCTGTCGGCAGTCCGGGCGGCGAACGTGAGTCATAACGCGAAAGTCGCCTGAATCAAGTTCAACCGACGGGGGGAAGCTGGGGGAGATGGCTCGACTGACGCAACTCGCGTCGGATCCGGCGAGTGTTCTCGATTCCGACTACTGCCCCGGACTCCGGAACCCTACCCTGCACCCTATGGCGACCGAAGCGAACACCACCTTGACGCTCGGACAAGACAGTGCGCCCGGCGACGTTCCGGACGCCTTGCCCGGTTACGAGTTGCTCGATGAAATTGGCCGGGGCGGCATGGGCGTCGTCTATCGGGCCCGGCAACTCTCGCTGAACCGGGTCGTCGCGCTCAAGATGGTCCTTTCCGGCGGTCGGGCTTCGGAGCGGGAACTCGAACGCTTCAAGGCCGAGGCGGAAGCGGTCGCCCGCTTGCAACACAACAACATCGTCCAGGTCTTCGAGGTCGACGAACACGCCGGCCAACCGTTCTTCACGCTCGAATATTGTCCGAACGGCAACCTGACGAAGCGACTCGCCGGCCGACCGTTGCCGGGCCGCGACGCGTCCGAGTTGATCGAGAGCCTGGCCCGGGCGATGACGGTCGTTCACGAGGCGGGGATCGTTCACCGCGACCTGAAGCCGGCGAACGTATTGATCTCCGCCGATGGGACGCCGAAGGTCACGGACTTCGGCATCGCCAAGACGACCAAGGGGGAAGGCAGTCACACGCAGACCGGGACGGTCCTCGGCACGCCGAGTTACATGGCCCCGGAACAGGCCGAGGGTCGAACGAAGGAAGTTGGCCCCGAGGCCGACGTGTGGGCGCTCGGGGCGATCCTGTACGAGTGCTTGACGGGCCGGCCGCCGTTCCTCGCGGCCACGCCCGTCGAAACGATGCAACAGGTGATCGACCAGGACCCGTTGCCACCGCGAATGCTAAATCGTTCGATCGACCCGGACCTGGAGAAGATCGTCCTGAAGTGTTTGGAGAAGGAACCGGCCCTGCGCTATCGCTCGGCCGCCGAGTTGGCGGCCGATTTACGGCGATTCCGCGACGGCGAACCGATCCAGGCCCGCAGCATCAACCTGATCGAACGGCTGCAACGCGAAATCACCCGCAGCCAACACGACGCCAAGATGCGCCCCTGGGGGCTCGGCCTCATGATCTTGGGGCTGATGATACTCATCGCCCATCTGGCCACTTCGATTCTGCTCGAATGCGGCGTCGCCGAGACGCCCAGTTTTTGGCTCCCGCGTTGCGTCTTCTTTCTCCTGTTGTTTCTGTGGCTACGGAAGTATGGCTTCGGCAACGGCCTGCTGCCGTCGAACGCGATCGAGCGAACGCTGTGGGCGATCTGGCTCGGATACATGTTGGCGTATTCGGCGATCTATTGGGTGATGCGGGCCGAGGGCTATGGCCACCTCAAGATGTACGGGCCGGCCTTCGCGCTCAGCGGCATGGCCTGGTTCGCCATGGGCGGCTGCGTTTGGGGCGGTGCCTACCTGATCGGCCTGGCGTTTCTCATTGCCTCGCCATTCGCCACCAACCTGAACGACAATCCCTGGGCGCCGGCCGTGTTCGGTGCCGCTTGGGGGCTTGCGCTTTT
>JANLUE010000776.1:0-1803 GCA_031363325.1 Gemmataceae bacterium | reverse complement strand
CCAGGCGCTGGCTCGGCGACAGGGCTTGCATGGCTTGGCGCATCTCGCGACCCTTCGCCTGGCGCTGCTCCGGCGTCCAGTCCTTGCCAGCGGACGCGAACTCCTCGCGGAGTAGCTTGAGCTTCTTCAGGTTCGGGTCGGGCCGAATCGCCCGGTAGGAAGCGTACCCGAGCAGGAGAAGCAGCAACAGGGCCGCGAATCGAACCCAACGACGCTTGCGATTGTGTTGATGCATGATTGAGCCTTCAACGGTTGAATGGTTGATTCACTCCACGTGACCATCCGCGTACAGGAACGAGCGGGCTCGTTCGCCGGGTCCGTGGACGGGGTCGAAGTCGTATGTGAGCCAGATTCGGTGCAGGCCGAGGCCCTCGGAGTTCGCACTGAGGGCGGCGAACGTCTTGCCGCTGACGCGCGGCAGGTACTCGTAGCTCAGCCCCTCCTTCGCGAAGCGAGCGAGGTCGAGCGGGCATTGCACGACTTTGCGGTTCTCTTCCAGGAACGGCCCGAGTCGGTCGGCGAGCGTCGGCTGGCCGGCCGGGTTGGCGAGGCTTGGCAGGCGCGGGGCGACCGGCAGGCGATCGTCGTTGACCGACGCGAAATTGTGCATCGCCAGCCCGATCTGATGTTGGTGGTTGAAGCACACGGTTCGGTTGGCCGCCGCCCGGACTTTGTGGACGGCCGGCAATAGCAGCCCGACCAGCAAGGCGATGATTCCGATCGCGACGAGTAGCTCGACGAGTGTGAAAGCGCGACGCATGACAATCCTCCGCGGGTTACGAATGAAAACATAAGCGCGCGTTGATGAGTCCCGGCTGAGCCCGCGGTGAGGCGCGGATGAGTGATGAAGCGATGAGAAGGGGCGGGATCGTCCCACTCGAAGTGCCAGATCGAACTTCCGCGTGCCCAGTCGTTCGCCTAGCCGCTATACTGGTGAGTGCCAATGCGCATCAGAAACAGGTGAGCCCGATTGCCCTGCCAATCGGCCGCTTTCGCGACCTGTACGCCGCTGGGAAACCGAAGGTAACGACATGCGATTTCAACCGACTGCCGCCGCACTCTTGTTCATATTCGCCGGTGTCTCCCAGGCCGCGTCACCCGCGCTCAGCATCATTCAGCCGCGTGGCGTCCAGCGTGGGACGGACGCGGTCTTGCTGTTCAACGGCGGGGCGTTGGCCGATGCGCAAGAGATCGTGTTCACCACTCCGGGCATTACGATCGCGAAGCTCGAAGTCGTGAACGCCAATCAAGTGAAGGCGACCGTCAAGGTCGCGCCGGATGCCCGGCTCGGCGAACACGCGGCCCGTATTCGGACCGCAACCGGGGTGACCGACCTGCGCACCGTCTGGGTCGGGGCGTTGCCGATCGTCGACGAGAAGGAACCGAATAGCGAGTTCGCCGCCCCGCAAAAGATCCCCCTCAACTGCACCGTACACGGCGTTTCGGACAATGAAGATGTCGACTATTACGCGGTCGAGGCGAAGAAGGGCCAACGCATCAGTGTTGAGATTGAAGCGATGCGGCTTGGCAACACGCTGTTCGATCCGTTCATCGCCATCCTCGATAGCAAGCGCTTCGAGCTGGCCACGTCCGACGATACCGCCCTGCTGAAACAGGACGGTTGCCTCTCCATCGTCGCGCCGGCCGACGGCACGTACGTCGTGATGGTCCGCGAGACATCTTATCAGGGCAATGGCTCGTGCCAGTATCGATTGCACGTCGGCACGTTCCCACGACCGATGGCTGTCGTCCCGGCTGGCGGCAAGCTCGGCACCGAGGTCGAGCTTCGCTTCCTCGGCGACG
>JANLUE010000775.1:0-2011 GCA_031363325.1 Gemmataceae bacterium | reverse complement strand
GCCTATTGATCCTCGCTCTCTCGTCGCTGTCGCGAAACTCACGGTACGTCGGACTGTTTTGGCTCGGCGTGTGGTTCGTGAGCAGCATCGTCGGGACCGTGCTCGAGGGGGTGAATCGCGAACATCGGATGATCGAGCGCTATCGCAAGAACGCGTCCGCGAACGCCGTCGCGCCACCGGCCGGCAAGGGTCCGATGACGCCGGAAGAACAGATGAAGCTGCAGCGGGCTCAACGCGAAGCGGGTCGCCTCGCTTGGCGCGAAGCGCAACGCGAAGAACTCGAACTCGCCCAGTCCGACTGGCGGCCGATGGTCTCGTACACGGCCAATCTGGCGCGGGTCGGCAAGGCGTTGTTGGGCACGGATGCCTGTTGGGTGAAGTTCAGCAAGAACCTGCCCGAGGAGGCGCGCGACGATTTCCTCTTCAGCAACATGGGCCCCCGTTATCCCTGGTACTGGTCCGGCGCGGTCTTGGCCGTCCTCTTTGGAATCTCACTATGCCTCCTGAACTTCCGCGTGAAGTCGCTGGATCGCCTGAAATGAAGCCGATCGTGGAGTTTCAGGAAGTCTCCAAGTGGTACGGCAACGTCATCGGCATCAATAAGTTCTCGATCCGCGTGCCGCCCGGCGTCACGGGCTTGCTCGGGCCGAACGGGGCCGGCAAGTCCACGTTGTTGCAACTTGCGACGGGCCAGCTCTACCCGAGCCAGGGCACGGTCCGCGTGCTCGGTCGCGAAGTTTGGAACAATCCGGGCATGAATCGATTGATCGGCCTGTGCCCCGAGCAAGACGCGTTTTACGAATGGATGACGGGCTGGGACTTCGTGTACACGTCAGCCCGACTCGGCGGCTTCACGCGCCCTCAAGCACGCGACGCGGCCGAGCGCACGATCGAAGCGGTCGGCATGTCCAAATACAAGGACCGCGCCATTCGTGGCTACTCCAAGGGAATGCGGCAACGCACGAAGTTGGCTCAGGCTCTCGTGCACGACCCGGAGGTCCTGTTTCTCGACGAACCGTTCACCGGGACCGACCCCGTTGGCCGACGCGATTTGATGAACATCATCCGCCGCCTCGGGAGTGAAGGAAAGAGCGTGTTGGTCTCGAGCCACGTGCTGCACGAGGTTCACACGTTGACGTCGAACATCATCCTGATGAACCGTGGCCGACTTGTGGCAGCCGGGCACGTGCGCGAAATCCGCGACCTGATCGACAAGCACCCTCACCACATCGTGTTGATCTGCGACGCGTTCCGCGAACTCGCGGGTCGCGTCTTGAAGTGGGACGACGTCGAAGGCGTCCGTGTCCTGGCGCGTGAAAAGGGCCTGATGGTCGAGACGCGGTCGCCGGACGCGTTCTATGGCCGCCTCCCGGAACTCGCTCTCGAAGAGGGGCTGGCGATCAAAGAGGTCTACTCGGACGACGACAACCTCGAAGCGGTCTTCAAATACCTGGTGAACAAATGACGAACGCCTCCGAGGTTGAACTGGCACCCCCGCGCGGCGTGAGTCTGATCGCGCTTTGGACGCTCTACGTCCTGACGTTTCGGCAACACTTGCACGGCCGACGCTGGATCGTGATGGCCGTCCTGTTTCTGTTGCCGCCCGGCCTCGCGGTATTGATTCGGGCCACCGCGCCTGATGCCCCCAAAGTCTTCGTCGAGTTCCTACTCGGCTTCATGTTGGTCCCGCAGGCTCTGTTGCCGTTGATCGCGCTCGTCTACGCCTCGGGCATCATCCAGGACGAACAGGAAGAACAAACGCTCACGTATCTCTTGATCCGGCCGATCCCGCGCTGGGCAATCTACGCGTCCAAGCTTCTGGCCACGGTTTCGACGACGGTTCTCCTCACGACGATCTTCGTGATCCTGACCTACGCGGCGGTCTACCTGGGGAGCGACGTGCCGATGTCGCAGGTCGCGAAGCGTTGCTTGATCGCGATTGGAATCCACGACCTATCAGTGATCGCGTATTGCTGTTTGTTTGGCTTGATCGGGCTCTATTCGCGTCGCG
>JANLUE010000769.1:0-3956 GCA_031363325.1 Gemmataceae bacterium | reverse complement strand
AGGGCTCGATGCCGCGATCCTCGCACATGCGCAGAAAAATGATGCGGTCGATCGTGATCTGGACGGCGTAGTTCAAGTCGCGCGACGTGAGCTTGGGGTTCCGCAGCGCGAAGTTCTTGGCGAGTAGTTCGCGCCACGACTCGATCTCTTTCAGAAACTCCGAATCGACCGTGGCTGTCCCGCGTTTCTTCTTGTTGCTGTCCGCGTACTTGTCGAACGAGCCCTGGAGAATCGCTTCCTTGGAAAATCGCGCCGCGATTTCGTCCCATTTCTCGTGGTAATCCGTGTAGCGAAAATAGTCGATGCGGGCGACGCTCGCCTTGTCGTGCTGGTCTGGCTTGATGCGTCCATCGTAGACGGCGAACTCCTCGAAATCGGTCAGAATCGACAGGGACATTTGAGGATGGTTCCAGGCATAGCGGCGCAGTTGATAGGCGGAATCTTTATCGTCTTTGATGTTTACGGCAGGCTTTTTCGCTTCCAGGTAGAACTTCGGCGTGCCCCCGACCCGAAAGCAATAGTCGGGTGACTTGCTCTGTTCGCCGATCTTCAGCGTCGCCTCATAGATGACGTCCTTGTACGCCTCGGCATAACGCTGGTCGTTTCTCATGTCCCAGCCAAGTGATTCGAACATGGGGTCAATGAACTGCGCGCGCAGATTGGCTTCGTTGAAGGCCGGATCGCGATACTCATCTTTGTTGCGCTCGAAAAGCTCGACGAGCTTGACGACTTTGAGTGGAATCGGCATGGACGCCCCCTATTACCAGTCAGTTTGGCGATTTAACGGCGGCATTGCAAGGTGCTTCGATGCGGGTCGCGAACTGGGACATGATGGGCCTCCGAAGCAGGGCGGTTTGGCGGGGGCGGAGTCGCCCAAGCGACGTGGCACGCCTTCAATCAACCCAAGGGATAATGCGACGCGCGCCCCTGTCAAGCTCCCGTCCTGTGAAAACCTTCAAGTTTTGGTTTTGGGGCGGGCCGCCGGGTGGTCCTGCTGCCGTGCGCCACGCACGGAGGTTCTCATCGATTGGCAAAGGCGAACCGCTATCCCCGCAGGAAAACGGATTCGAGCAATTGGGCAACCGTCTCCACTCGATGATCGGCCAGCGACTCCGCGGCGGCCGCACCGAACTTCGCCGCCAGTTCCGGGTCGTTGAGGAAGCGACGCAACTCGCGGGCGGCTCCGGGTCGATCGCCTTGCGCGACAAAAATTCCGGTTCCCGGTCGGACGACGGCCGCCAGGTCGGGCGTGTTCGCGGCGACGACCGGACGACCGGCGGCCATAGCTTCGAGCGCGACGTTCGCGCCGCCGGTTCGATCCAGAACGAGCGCCGCATCGGCAATTTGGACGAGCGAACTCGCGTCGGGTCGAGCACCGAGAAAAATCGAGTGAGAGCCTTCGGGAGCGAGCGTATTCGCGAACCCTTCCAGTCGCGGTCGAAACGGCCCATCGCCGACGACCAACAGTCGCGACTGCGGATCGGCGTAGCGAAGGAACTCAAACGCCCAGACGCAATCGTAGAGCGACTGCGGCGTGTCCATTCGCCCGGCGGTGAACGCGTACCTCAATTCCGGATCCAGACCGAGTTGCCGGAGCGTCGCAGCGCGGTCCAATTTCGCCGGGGCCGGCCCAACGGCCAATGGCACGATCTCGACGGGTCGGCGCACGCCCGATCGGCGAATCAAGTCGGCCGCCGAGGCGTGGGGCACGATGACTCTCGCCACGCGTCGCAGGATTTGTCGGTCGAGCCACGAGGGTCGTTCGTGACCCGAAAGGCTCACGTAGATCGGCGGCAACGCTCGGCCAATATTCGCGAGCGTCAGCCGACGCAACGCGCGTAGGCCAAAGACATGAACGATGCCGTGAGTCGCACTCGTCGTCCGGGGATTCTTGACGATACGGCAAAGGGGACCGGAGACGGCGATGCCGGTCGCATCCAGTTTCGAGCGAAATGGGCCGTCCCCTCCGAAGGATTCGACATCGATCGTCCAGCCGCGAGCGGCCAGGGCCGGGGCCAGGAGCGCGACCTGCTTCGAGTGGCCCGCGTAGTCGAGATTGGGAACGACGAACTGGACGTGCGGCATCGGGTTGTTGCGGCGTGAAGGAATCGCTCCACGCGTTTTAGCGATTGCAAGGCGAGCCCGACGGGCGTAAGCCCTCGGGGTCGAATGGCAATGGCAAGCACCGTTGCGAGTCTACCCCTGGAGCTAACGCTCCAGGGCTCGCCTTGCCGGGTCGTGGCCGCGCCGACTTTAACCAGCGCTACCGCCCCAGCAAACCTTCCGGCACAACGAGCGGCGCACCCGGTGGGAGGCGCAGGCCGTGCGGGAAGGCCGAGAGGCCGGCGCTCTTCAAGGTGGCGGCGAAGCCCGCGGCGAACGAGGCCGAGAGGGCCGTGCCACGGGCGGCCGGCGTTTCGGCGAACTTGGTCACGATCACCGGGGCAAGCACGTCCGGCTTGATGCCGAGTTGTGTCATTGGCCCGGCCCCGCCCGCGCTGTACGGCAACGGTCGACCTTGCGCGTCCGCCGCGCCCACGGCGACGACCGAACGGGCATCGGCTGGTACCGCGACGCCGGCCTGGGGTGACGAGTAATCTCCGAGCGCGATCGCGGCCGACCCGTCGGCCGAATCGACGAACAGGCGCGGCCGAAGTTCCCACTTCACTTCCTGGCTCGTCAACGTGGGCACATTGCCCGGCCGCGTCCGATTCGGCACGCGACCCTCGATCCGCACCGCGTAGCGACCGTCGGCCGGCAACGTCAACTCCAGGCTATGTTCGTAGACGCCATAGTTCGGATCGATGAGCAACCGTTCGGCCACGCCCTCGGACTCGGCGATCAAGTCAATCTCGTCGGACGAGAACTTCTCGCCCGAGGGATCGCGTTGTTTCACCAGTTGCAATTTCAGCGGAACGACCGGCTCTCGGTAGTCGAGTTCCGAAAGTTCGCGATCGTGTGGTTCCGACCACTGAACGCTGATCCGCACCTTCGTGCCGGCCGCGAAGTCGAGCGAATCCTTGTCGCCACGCTTCGTGAGGAAGTTCAATTCGCGCGACCAACGGTCGGCCCCGATCGTCTCGTTCGGGGCGGCGAACTCCATGACGCCGTTGCGATCCGTGTCGCGAAACAGGCCGGTCCAGGTCTGGCCCCGCGTGTCGCCTGCCGGCTGAATCCAAACCGGGGCGGAAGATGCATTCGTCCTGCTCAGATGGCGCTGATAAGTCGCGCCCGTCGAACGCACCAGCCAATCGTCGAGGAACTGGCTGGTGGCGCTGGCCCCATCGAGTGCGAAGCCGGTGTTCCAGAACAGCAACCCCAGGACCACATGCGTGCCCTTCAACTTGGCGAGCGCCGTCTCGAGCGCGATGATGCGGTCCATGCGATCGAGGGTATTCGCTTCGTCTTCATCGAGCTGCCGCAGGGCTTGTTGGGCGGCCACGCGCCGTTTCTGAGCCGCGTCATCGGCGTCGAAGTTCTCGAACGCCCGGCGATATTCGGTCTGCGCCGTCAACTTGCGCTGTCGAAGGTTCTCGATGTCGGCCCCGAGTTCCTGACGCCGTGCGATCAAGCCTTCGGTTCGGAAGTCGTCGCCGCGAATCGATCGGCCGACGTTCACCAGGTGATACGGCGCGTCGGCTGGCACCCGGACGAGCGTCAACTCGGCCTCCGGGGCGGCCAATCGAACCGCGAGCGCACAGTGCGTTCCATGTCCGAAGTCCCCGGGCATCGGATCGGGTACGACCGTGCGATTTCGTTCGGCGGTCACGTCGATGAACGTCACGCGGCCGATCGGCCCCTTGCCGAGCGGCTTCGACAGATGCGTCTTCCAGCCGGCGAAGTCGGAGTCGATGATTACGACGCGCGAACCCTTGCCCGTCTTGCCGACGGCGTGCAGTCGATCGAGCCGGGTCAACTTCAACGGGTCCTCATCGGGCGAGGACTTTGGAAGTTGC
>JANLUE010000705.1:0-5408 GCA_031363325.1 Gemmataceae bacterium | reverse complement strand
GTTGACGGAGTTGCGGAAGAAGATGCGGGCGTAGAACTCGGCTACAACGCACTGAATGCCGGCGGCGTCGAGCGCGATCGGCGCGTGTTCGCGCGACGAGCCACAGCCGAAGTTCTTGCCCGCGACCACGATTCGGTACGGCGAAACGAACTCGTCGTCCGTGTGGAAGGGCACATGGCCCTTCGGCAGGCCCATGCCGGCCGGCGGCACGCTGCTGAGCGCGTACTTGCCGAACATCTTGTATTCGGCCGGGATCGACGGATTGTACGTCAGGTACTGGGCCGGGATGATCTGATCGGTATCGACGTTGTCGCCCAGGACGAACGCCTTGCCGGAAATGATCTGTTGCATCGACTTCGCTCGAAGGGTGGGCGATTGGGCGAACAGATGATTTACGATTGCAGACGGCGCGGGGCCAAGCGAACTCGATTTCAAAAATACCTGGACGCGCCAGCCCGGCTTCGGGCAAGATAGGTGCATGGACCGAGGGCCGCGTTGATGTTCGACCCGTATGCCCGGACCGTGAATCGGTTGGGCCGGATGCTGTCGTCGGAAGGGGACGCCCTGCCCGACGCGGAGTTGCTGCGCCGATTCGCCGCCGTCCGCGACGAAGGGGCCTTCGCCGCGCTCGTGCGTCGGCATGGGGCGCTCGTGTTCGGCGTCTGTCGGCGAACGCTCGGCCACGTTCAGGACGCGGAGGACGCGTTTCAGGCCACGTTCCTGGTGCTCTCGCAAAAAGCCGGTCGCGTGCGCGGCGCGACCTTGAGCCGGTGGCTCTATGGCGTGGCGATTCGCGTCTCGAATAAGGCACGCGTCCGTCGTGCGAGACGGCAGACCATGGTGTCGGACCTCGATCTGTTCGCGGCCGAGACGGAATCAATGACCCCCGACTGGCTGCCGCAACTTGATGTCGCCCTGCGGAAGCTCGCCGATCGGGATCGTCAGCCAATCCTGTTGTGCGATCTGCAGGGTCGCACGCGGGCCGAAGCGGCGCTCGAACTGGGCATCGCGGAAGGCACGCTCTCGAGTCGCCTCGCCCGGGCCCGCGAGAAGCTTCGTCGCAGACTGGGCCGGCTCGGCGTCGCGCTCTCCACGGCCACTCTGACGACCGGACTGAATCAATCCGCGGTTGGCACCGTGCCGAGCGCGTTACTGGAATCAACTCTCGCCCACGCGGCTGGAACAATGGCCGTCGCCGCTCGCGATCTGGCCGAAGGAGTGATCCGCAGCATGGCCCTCGTCAACTTCGCCAAAGCTTCGTTGGTCGGATTGTGCCTCGCCGGTACGATCGCGGCCGGCATCGTCTGGGCTCCGAGCGCGGGGGCCGACCCGAAGCCGGAACAGAAGGAAGCTGCCAAACCGCCGGCGAAGGTCGAAGCGAAGCCAGACACGCGTCCCGACGCCGACCGGCTCGTCGGCGACTGGATCGTTGAAGACTATCGAACGCCGGGCACCGAGGGGCGTGCGACGGAAAAAGAACACATCGGCTCATCGTTCCGCCTCGACAAAAATCTGCGCGTGACGTTCGCCGGTTTCGCCGGTGAAACTCTTTCGTTGCGAATCGACCCCAATCAGAGCCCGAAGCACCTCGACCTCGAAGCCCGCGACGTGCCCGATGGATTGAAGAAGACGACCCTGGTTCTCCCCGGCGTGTACGGATTCGTCGGCGAGAAACTGCACATCGTGCTGCGAACGTTCGACTCACCCGATTCGGAACGCCCCAAGTCGCTCGACGCGAAAGACGCCGGCCCAAAGATGACGTTCCTGGTGCTTCGCCCAACGACGGACTCAGATCGCGATCGATTGTGGATGCAAGGAGAATGGCGAGAAATAGGTCGAACGGACGGTGGGTTGAAGATCCTTGGACGTCAGTTCCGCCTAAATTTCTATTTGAAGGGTGCGTTTGTCCTGAATGCTTCTTCCCAACCGAAGCAAATCGAACTCACACTGGATCAGGACGGGAGTGGCTTAAAGAAGGGCGCAGTCTTGAAAGGCATTTACGACATCAACGGTTCCGGATTGGCCCTCGCGTTCCACCCGACCGAACGACCGACGAACTTCCGCAGTGACCCGGCGAATCCGAACAAATTCGTCTTCGAGCGCGCGACACCGGCTCCAGTCTCGCCATACGGAGTCAGCGCTCCCGCGAAGACCGATTCCGCTCCGAAACCGAGCGCTGCGAACGCACGCATTCGTCATTTGAAACAGGAGCGGATCAAGGCCCTCAGCGAACAGGTCGATGGCTTGTACGAACGGGTGCGAATTGGCAAGGTGCCGCTTGGCGAATTCATCGAGGCGCACCGCGAGTTCTGCGAAGCGGAATTGGAATTTGCGACTTCGCAGTACGAACGGATCAGAATCCGCGAACGTTTGGTCGAAGGATTCCGAACGGTGGAAATCCAGATCGGTGAGCTTCAGGTAGCCGGCCTTCAGTCGAAACAATGCGTCGCCCAGGCCCGCGCCGCTCGACTCAAGGCCGAGATCGATTTGGAGAAACTGAAGGCCGAGAAGTAGGCCGATCGACTTGAACCAAAACCCGATTGGGAAGTGGAGTCTGCCGCGACCCCGGCCGTCGCCCGAAGGGCGAAGCGGTCTCGGGACCGCCCGTCGAATTCGGCGGACGTGATTGGTATTACTGCTTTGAGCCCGCTTGGCCGGTTGGGGCGAATCGAGCGCGGAATCGCGTGGCGGTTCGAGCGAGGCCGGGGACTCCGCGACTGACGACCTCGGGCGACCCAGGCGCTTCCGTCGGGAGGTGAGTTGCCATGAGCCCTACGACAAAATGCCCGGCCTGTCGCGCGGCCGTCCCGGTCACGGCGGACGAGTTGCTCGCTTGTCCCGTGTGCGCCACCGTGTTCTCCGCACCGTTGGTCAACCTGGAGCCGCCACCGTTGCCAGTTCGTCGAGCGCGCCCGGAAGGCCTGGACGAACCCATCGAAGTCGAGCGGCCTCGTGCGCAACCGCGACGCCGGCGGTTCAAGTCCCAGAAAAAATCGCTGAGCCCGGCCCTGCGAACGGGCTTGATCCTCGGCGGGGCGGGCGGCTTCATTCTGATTGCTGTTCTGGTGGTTTTCTTGTTGTCGCGTGGCACGCTCTGGAATTCGACGGACCCCGTCTTCGACACGATCAAAGTGGGCATGGACGAGGAAGAAGTGCTTCGCATTCTCGGGCCGCGAAACTTCGACTATCGGGTTCACGAATACGGCGTCTGGACCTTTCCACGGCGCCATACGAAGGAATACGACACGGACCCCAACCTGCAATACGAGACTCAGGACGTGATCTTCGTGTACTTCGATCCGAATCGAAAGGTGAGCGGTGTCTATCGCGCGACGGGCCGCGAGTTCCGCACGCCACCCCCGCGCCGCCAATTTCGGTAGAATTCGCCACGATCAACGACCTGAGCCGCACCAAGGATCGCACATGACCGTTCGCAAAGCCCTGCTCGCACTCGCCACGGTCGGTTGCGTGGCCTCACCATCGGGCTGGGCCGACCCGACCACCGCCCACCTGCCGGCCGAGGCCGTCTGGGTGATGCGATACGATTCGGAACTGGATGGCAAGGTCACCGGCAAGCCGGCCGACGCCGTGCGCTGGGCGTTCGCGGTACGGAACGACCGCGTCTCCGGCGGGCTGGCGGGCTCGAAGGAAGGCGACCCGGCCGACCATCGCATCTCCGGCGAAGTCGCGGCCGGCAAGCCGCCGATCGTTTCGCTTCGTCAGGACGGGCCGGGCGGACTCGTGTGTTACTACACCGGTCGCCGCGTCGAAGCGGCTCGCGTGGTCGGCACGTGGTTCGACAATCGCGGCAAGTCGGGCGACTTCGAGATGGTGGTCGAAGCGAAGTGACGAACTCATTTGCCTGGCGACCGAACGCCGCGCAATCGCGGAAGGTCGTTTCGGTCAATTTGCCAGTCACTTGATCGAGTCCAAGTCCCAGGCGAAACCGTCGCCGTCTCGAAATTTCCGTTGGTCGGTCGTCCCGCCGCGCTGCGGGCTCCGCCGCGACGACCGATCGCCAGTTCTCGGATCGGGTTCTCCCGGGTCGACCGACCGTTCGACAGAATTTTCCAAATTCCGATTTGACTTTCGCAATCCGTAGTGGATAGTCCAGTTGTCTGTTTTTTTGTTCACTTCTCATGCCGCCCGGCCCACTACGTCAAGGAGCCAATCATGTCCAAGAATCGGCTCGAGTTACTTCGCGAAGCCGCCAGCTTTCGGGTCTCGGGGTTTACCTGGGAGTAGGTTGCTCATCGACTCAAGCGCAAGGCCCGGACGTGCATGGCCTGGCCCCGGCGCTACCCCGACGACTGGGGGCGGATTTATCACGAGGCGGCGGCGCTGCGATTCGAGAGCATCAACACTCAAGCGCATCGAGCGCTGAACGACCTGTTGCTCGATGGCGAGTGGCGAACTCGCCTCAAGTGCGTCGAAGTCTGGCTGCGCAGTGGGGCGGTCGCCTACGGGCGATCGGAGGCGTTCACGGCACCAGCGGCTCCCAAGCCCACGTCGAGTTTCGACAACGCTGTGGCCGCCCTGCAGCGAGACATGGAACAACTTCGACTGGCCATGATTCGGCCAGCCGAACCGATCGTCGAGCGACCGAAAACCAACGCGCCCGCGATCGTCGGTCAATTGCTGGGCGGCGTCGCAGCCGTCGTGATTGCGGTCGCCGGGTGGCCGTCGCGTCCGGGCGGGCCGCGTCGCGCGAACGACACGATACGGCTTCCGCTCCTGGATTTCGGGGCGCCGTCACTCCAGTCGCGCTGGGTGGCCCCGCCCACGAAGTGGTCGACCTGTCCGAGTTGTTACCGCCCGCCGATCTGGACGGAATCGTCAACCGGAAGGCCGGAGGAGTCCTTCAACAAAAGACTCGTTGCGCAACTTTCTCTTGCACGTGCGCTTCCGTTCAACCACAATCCCACCTGGATTCTCGCCGAGGTACTCTCATGTCTCGACTGGCCGCACTCGCGTTCTTTGCATCACTACCGCTCAGCGCCCCGGCCCAACAGACGTTTCTCGATCCGATCAACACCGTTGTTCCCGACGTGAAGTCCGACAAATCCGTGTTGATCGACTACGACATCGCCTACGTGCGGGCGAAGCGGGCCGGAGACAAGGTTCACAAGCGGTACTTCACCGACTTTTCCCAACCGGTCACGATGGAGCCTGGGGCCGACTTGATGCTGCTGCATCCGGACGGCAAGGAAGAACTGCTCGTGGCCGGCGGCGATGGGTCGGTGACCGATCCAATGGTTTCGTTCGACGGCCATTGGATCTACTACTCGCTGCTCCACGATCTACGCAAAGCGGACCAGTGGAGCCCGCCGAAGGCCGGCGCGGACATCTACAAGATTCACGTGAAAACACGCAAGATCGTCAGGCTCACGAATCAATGCTTCAGCCCC
>JANLUE010000693.1:0-5946 GCA_031363325.1 Gemmataceae bacterium | reverse complement strand
GCGCTCCGCTAGCGCGTCGCGGCTAACGAGTCACTTCGTCCAACATCTGCCGCACGCTTTCGACCATTCGCACGCAATGTTCGACGGCCGACGAGCCGTGCCGCAGCGCCAACTCGCGAACCGCCTCGGCCAGTCGAAGCGACGTGTCCGCATCGACGACCGCGTTCGCCGATTCGCCGAGCCCGGTTCGCAATCGATCGAGCACGGTGGCCGGCAACGGCGACTCGGCCGGCCCGGGTGCGAGGGCTGTCGCGGTCTCGCTCGCCTTCAGTGCCGATTCAACCGCGTCGATGAGCAGTCGCTGCGTCTGCCGTTCGCACATCGATTGTCGCAAGATTTCGCCGGCGAAGTCGGCGGACGCGGCCACGAGTTGCCGATCGGCCGATGTGAACCCGCCGGGTTTGTCGAAGAGTTCGATGACCACGTGCGTGCCGGATGCGACCGGTATCGGCGCGGCCAGGATGCTCACCCGGTTCATTTCGAATGATTGCAAATCGACCGCACCGAGCGTACCCAGATCGGCGGCCGTCATCGCGCATGGTTCGTTCATGCTCAACACGGTGGCCGCCAGCGAACGACTGAACGGGACGGTCGGCGTCGGCAACGGTTGACCGTCGGGCCGAAACGCGACGAAGCGTTCGATCCCGTCGGCATTCAACTGTCGGCCCAGCATCACGCCGTCTTTCGAGCCGGTCGAACGGATCAGGAAGCGAAACAAATGTCGAACCGCTTCGGGCAACGTGACCGGGTCGTTCATGGCGCTGGTCGTGCGCACGAGCGGCAAGATTTTCCCGACCGACTCGCGGAACTCGAGCAAGCCCTGTTGAAACTGTCGGTGTCGTTTGGCGGGAATGATTCGGTCGAGTTGCCGACGCACGGCGGCGAGGAACGATTCGCGGTTCAGGTCCTGGTTCTTGTCGAGATAGTCACGCACTCCCATGCGTAGGGCTTCGAGCGGCGTCGCCTGATGCGCGAACCCGGTGACCAGGATCGCGACCAGGTCTGGATGGAACTCGACGAGGTCTTCGAGCAGGCGCAACCCGTCCGAGCCGGTGCCGAGGTTCCAGTCGAGGACCGCCAGGTCGACGGGTTGCCGATTGGCGAAGTTCAACGCCGACTCGGCGTCCGCGACGGCATGCACCTCGACCGCCAGCCCCGACCCGGCCAGCCAATCGCGGAACGTCCGCCGCACGGACTCCTCGTCGTCGACGATCAGAATGGTTTCGGGCATTTCCGTGTCAACTTGGGGAGTGTCGGGTTTCAAGTGGAAAACACTGCGAGAAGGACAACATAAGCGGCCAATGCCACGATGAGGCTCAGGAAAACCGTGAACATGAATGATGGCCGCTCCTTGGGGGCCAGGTCCTGATCGGCGTAATCGTCTCGCTCACTCATTTGCAAGATCGTGAGGCAAATTCATCGGGCGGACACCACTCGTGGTCGTCCCCCCTGGTCCTTGAACGTCTTGCCGACGGACAGTTGCGCCGCGAACAGTTCCCGGACCGCCGCTTCCTGGGTGTAGCCGATCTCGACCAGGACGGCTCCGCTGGGTCGGAGGAATGCACCGACTTCGCTGGCGATCCGACGATAAAAATCGAGGCCATCGACTCCGCCGAACAGGGCGCCACGTGGTTCGAACTCGCGAACGCCCCGATCGAGTTGAAGATACTCGGCCTCCGTGACATACGGAGGGTTGCTCACGATCAAATCAAACGTCTGGCCCGCGACCGGGGCGAACAAGTCCCCCTGATGGAACGCCACCCGATCGGCCACGCCGTTCTTCTCGGCGTTCTGAGTCGCGATGGCCAATGCTTCGGCACTCGAGTCCGTCGCCGTCACGCGGGCGGACTTGTGTTGCTTGGCGATCGTCACCCCAACGCATCCGGAACCCGTGCACAGATCGAGGACGCTCGGCTCCGCGAGCGACTTCAACACGCGGAGGGCTTCCATCACGAGTGTTTCGGTTTCCGGGCGCGGAATCAAGACGGCCGGCGAAACGGTAAACGGCAACGAATAGAACTCGCGATAGCCAACCAGATAGGCGACGGGCATCCCGTCAGCCCGCTTCTTGATCGACTCGCGGAACGTCGTCCGAACCGCCTCGGACGGTTCCTCTTCATGGCGAACGTAGAGGTCCATCTTGGACCAGCCGAGTGAGTGCGCGAGCAGAATCTGGGCCTCCAGCTTCGGGGCCTCGACGCCCTTCTTGCGCAGGAAGTCTTCCGTCCAGGCGAGCAACTTGCGGACAGTCCATGTCTCGGCGGTCATTCGCGGCCCCAGGGCGTGCCTTGTATCGTATCCGTTTCCGCCCCGAAGCGGTGACCATGCAAACGCAAGTTCTGGCTCAAAACATCGTCCATCACCTCCGCAAGGACTTCGTGACCCTGGCGCGTACGCTCACGGTGGCCGAGTCGATCGACGTGATCCGGCGGGCCGCGGCCGGGAACCCGATCCAGTATTACTATGTCGTCGAATCGGACGGCCGACTCGTCGGCGTCCTGCCCTTGCGAAGACTCATCACTTTCCCGCCGGAAAAACGAATTGACGAGGTCATGCAGTCGCGCGTGGTCGCGATCCCCTGGTCGGCCACCGTGATGGACGCGTGCGAGTTCTTCGTCTTGCACAAGCTGCTCGCTTTCCCCGTGGTCGATGCCCAGCGTGGAGTGATCGGGGTCGTCGATGTGAGTCAGTTCACGACGGAGCTCGTGGACCTTGCCGGCGAGACACGCCCCGACGATATCTTCGAAGCGATCGGCGTTCGGATCGCGAGCGTCCGGGGTGCCTCACCGATCAAAGCGTTCCGCTTTCGCTTCCCCTGGCTATTGGCGACCATCGCGAGCGGAATTGGTTGTGCACTGTTGACGAGCGCGTTTCAACAAACTCTCGAGACGAGCATCGTGCTCGCGTTCTTTCTGGCGCTGGTGCTCGGGCTCGGCGAAGGTGTCGGAATTCAAACGATGACCATGACCATCCAAACGTTGCGTTCGGCCAGGCCAACGCGGAAGTGGTACCTCCGGTCGATCCGCCGCGAGATGCAAACGGCCGGCCTGTTGGGAATCGCGAGCGGAGTGTTGGTCGGGCTCGTGTGTTGGGCCTGGCGTGGCGACCTGAACGCGGCGGCCGTGATTGGTGGTGGCATCGCATCGGCCGTCATCGGGGCCTGTTTCTTTGGCCTATCGGTCCCGGCAGCCGTGCATGCCTTGAAACTCGACCCCAAGATCGCCGCCGGCCCGATCACACTCGCGTTCACCGATCTGTTCACACTGTCGGCGTACTTTGGCCTGGCGGCGATCGTATTGGGGTGACGAGCGATCTGCGCGAACGAATTAAACACTCAACCGGGTTTGGCCCTGAGGCTTCATCGGCGTGCCAACTTCGCCGCCACGTCGGCCGCCGCGATCAGCGAGCCGGGATCGGCGACGCCCTTGCCCGCGATGTCGTAGGCCGTCCCGTGGGCCACGCTCGTGCGCACGATTGGCAGGCCGACCGTGATGTTCACGCACCGGGGGCCGCATCTTAGCTTCATCGCGATGTGACCTTCGTCGTGATACATCGCCACGACGCCGTCGAATTCGCCCTTGTGCGCCCGCACAAATAGCGTGTCGGCCGGCCACGGGCCCGAGACGTCGAGCCCGTCGGCCACGCCCTGCGAGACGGCCGGCGCGATGATGTCCGCTTCCTCGGAGCCGAACAGTCCCCCGTCGCTGGCGTGCGGGTTCAAGGCCGCCACGCCGATCCGTGCCTTTCGGCCGACGAGCTTCGGCAACAGGCCATCGAGCAAGCGAATCTTTTCCAGGACGGCCGCCGGAGTCAGTTGGGCGAACACGTCGCGCAAGGCCATGTGCAAGGTCACGTGGGCCACGGCGAGTCCGTCGCCCCACAAAACCATGGCGAATTCTTTCGTCCCGGTCCGTTCGGCCAGGATCTCCGTGTGACCCGGATGAGCCACGCCGGCCGCATGCAAGCCCTCCTTGTGAAGTGGGCAAGTCACGATGGCGTCGGCCTCGCCACGGAGGGTTCGGTCGATGGCGGCACACAAGAAGTCGTAGGCCGCGCGCCCGGCGTCGGCGCTCACCCGTCCCGAACGAACTTTGTCGAGGGGGGCGTTCGTGGCGCGAAGACAAGGGATGTTCGTTGCCGACGGAGTCGCTTCGTCTGGTTCCGCGATCTCGGACACGATGGCGGAGCTGCCGGACAGCATTATGGCCCGGCTCAGCCAGTCCGGGTCGCCAACCACAATCGGCCAGGAACGAGCCACAAGCTGCGGCCACGCTTTGACGACGATCTCCGGGCCGATCCCGGCCACGTCGCCCACGGTAATCAAGAGTCGAGGAAGTGCCATGATTCAGTTTTAGTCCACGTCCGGGTGCCGAGGTTCGCGGACTGGCCCGCGGTCCGTAAAATCCCCCTCGCCCGTTGGCGAAGTCCCTACACTCGTCCAGTTCGATCGCCCACGCCCGCTCTCCCGTCTTTCGAGGCACCCGATGATTCGCACGGTTTGTTCTTTGGCGGCCCTCGCGCTGGTCGCCGCACCGGCTCTGGCCGAGCTGCCGCCCCTGATTCCACGCGAGGTTCTCTTCGGCAATCCGGAGAAGACCGCCCCGCAACTGTCGCCCGACGGCAAGCGACTCGCCTACCTGGCACCCGACGCCAAGAACGTCCTCCAGGTTTGGGTCCGGACCGTCGGACAGGCCGACGACAAGGCCGTCACGAAAGACGAGAAACGTGGGATTCGCCAGTACTTCTGGGCCTACGACAACAAGCATCTGCTCTACATGCAAGATGCGGGCGGCGACGAAAACTTCCACCTGTTCGCGACGAACCTGGCCGACGGCGCGACTCGCGACCTGACGCCGTTCAAGGGTGCCCGGGCCCAGGGGGTCGATCTCGACGAGGACCATCCGAACGAAATCCTCGTCGGCTTGAACAAACGCAACAAGGCCGTCTTCGACATGCATCGAATCGACATCGCGACGGGCACGGAGAAGATGGACACCGAAAACCCGGGCAACGTCGTCGGCTGGACGACCGACAACGACTTCGCGGTTCGCGGCGGAACGGTCATGAACGCCGACGGCTCGTGGGACCTGCTGATTCGAGACACCGTTGATAAGCCGTGGCGAAAACTCCTGCACATCGGTAGCGACGATCAGGGTCAAATCGCCGCGTTCGGCAAGAACAAAAACGATGTCTATGTGATTAGCAGTCATGGCGCGAACGCCATGCGTGGATTGAAGATCGACGCGGCCACCGGCAAGGAAACGGTTGTCGCCGAAGACAAACAATACGACGTGAGTGGCCTGTTCGTCGAACGCAAGACGAGCAAGCCGCTCGCCGTTTCGTTCACGAAGGCCCGCACCGAATGGACGGTCCTCGACGACTCCGTGAAGGAAGATTTCGCCGCGTTGACCAAGCACGCGCGGGGCGATTTCAACATCGTCAGCCGCACGCTCGACGATCAAACTTGGCTCGTGTCCTACGTCCCCGACGACGCGCCGCCGAGCTTCCACGTCTATGATCGCAAGACCAAGAAGGGGGAGCTGCTACTCGTCACGAAGCCGAAGCTCGAGAAGGCGAAGCTGGCCCAGATGGAGCCGATCGAGTTCAAGGCCCAGGACGGCTTGACGATTCACGGTTACCTGAGCAAGCCGGTCGGAATCGAAGCCAAAAATCTGCCCACCGTGTTGGTCGTCCATGGCGGCCCGTGGGCCCGCGATGAATGGGGCTACGATGGCGAAGCCCAGTGGCTTTCGAATCGTGGCTACGCGGTGTTGCAACTCAACTTCCGCGGCTCGACCGGGTATGGCAAAGAGTTCCTGAACGCCGGCAACAAGGAATGGGCCGGCAAGATGCACCAAGACCTGATCGATGGGGTGAACTGGCTAACGAAGTCCGGCGTGGCCGACCCCAAGAAGATCGCGATCATGGGCGGCAGTTACGGCGGGT
>JANLUE010000691.1:0-1964 GCA_031363325.1 Gemmataceae bacterium | reverse complement strand
GCAACTGCTTGAGTTCGCGCTGCATCTGCGCCAGCGTCACACTTCCCGACTGCTGGATTTCGCCGGAGACCGGAATACGATTCGCCGCAAGGATTTTTAGAAGCTGGGCGATGGTGCCTTCGAGCATCGTTTTGAAGCCTTCAAGTCGTTGCAGATGTTCAGTTAGGACAGCACTTTTTTGGTTGTTCATGATTTCGCTCTTCGTTGTTGGTTGTTAAGAATCGTAGCGCTTTTTAGCGTGTTTGGCTTGGGCATCATCTTCAGCATCGTGTTTCAGCTCGCGCACACGGTGGATGTCGTGGACCACCCGTCACACAAGGACGGTCCGCAGCGTGCCGAATGGGTTGTCCATCAGATCAGGACGACGGCGAACGCGCTACAGGATGTCGTCGAGTTGCTTCGGAGGTTGTTCCAACCCGCAGATGATGCAACGAGTCTTACGCGAGCCGACTGCGGTGCCGCAATTGGAACATGCCCGAGGTTGGCCTTCGAGTTGGGCGTCCGTCGCTCGAGTGACGGCTGCAAGTAATTCGATGTCGGTCAGGCCCAGGCGATCTTTCAAGATCTGTCCCAAGGCACTTATGACGGCCGCTTGTTGATCAACGCGTTCGGCGAGCTCCCGGATCGCTCGCTCGGCCCAAAAGCCCCTTCGCAGGCCGTCTTCGGCGGCCGAACGTGCGAACTCGTCGGCGTGGAGCGGGAAATTGGTGAACATCCGAAGCAACTCTCAATGATGGTCCGCTTCATACTTCGTGATCTTGTCCACGCGCCGTAAGTGCCGGCCGCCTTCGAAATCGGTCGTCATCCAGGTCTGCAGCATCCGATCGATCAACTCCTGGCCGAGGAAGTCGGCCGACATGCACAGGACGTTCGCGTCGTTGTGCCGTCGGCTCATCTCGGCTTCGATCGGGTCGCGGCACGTGACCGCTCGCACGCCTTCGACCTTGTTCGCGGCGATGCACATGCCGAACCCGGTCCCGCAGATCAGGACGCCGCGATCGGCCGCGTGCTGGCCGACGGCCTCGGAGACTTTGAACGCGTAATCGGGGTAGTCGGCCGGCTCCTCGCCGGTTGTGACGCCGAAGTCGGCGATCTCGTGGCCTTGCTTCGCGAGCGTGGCCGCCAGCCGTTGCTTGACCGTGTAACCCCGGTGGTCGCTGCCGATCGCGATTTTCATGACAGGCCCATCTCGAGTATCAATCGATCCACATATGTTTGTACGACGGCCGCACACGCTCGGTACACGTCCGGCCCGCCGCCGATCGGGTCTTCCAGATCCCCGTCGGTGCCTCCGAGCAATCGCAGCGAACCCGCCAGGACCGGATAGCGCCCCACGAGCGTCAGCAAGTGACTTCGCGTCATCGCGATGACATCGTCGGCGCGGGCGATCAAATCGTAGCTCGCGGGTCGACTGCGATGCCCCGAGAGATCGCCTCCGAACGCCCGCACCGCTTCGGCCGAGTCCGGCGTCGCCGGCGCTCCATCCATCGCGGCCAACCCGGCCGACTCTACCACAATCCCACGCGACGGAAGTTCCGACACCGCGCAATTCAAACGCTCCGCGACTCGAGTCTTGAACAACGCCGCCGCCATTGGGCTGCGACAGGTGTTTCCGGTGCACACGAACGCAATCTGTCGCGCCAGGGCCAGGGCCACATCGCTGGTCGACCGCACGCCTTCGCGAACCATCGTCCAGCGAGCGTCGGCCATGCGCATGAGACTGATCGGCCCCCGCCGCGGTTCGCCATCGGTCAGCACAAGTGCGACGGCCGCGCCGAACGTCGTGGGATCGATCGGCTGGCCGCCATTGATCTCGAACAGAGCAAGTGGCGTGCGCCGACCGGCCAGAATCAACCCGACCGCATGATGGGCCGGCACCCATACAGGGTGGGGGCTATCCGAATGGACCCAACCGATCGGACCCGGCCAAATGCGGGCCGCCAGCGCGCGCTCGAGCGGCGACG
>JANLUE010000664.1:0-5629 GCA_031363325.1 Gemmataceae bacterium | reverse complement strand
TCATCGCGCAGATCGCGCAACGCGGGGCCCATGTCGAGCGGCCGACCCGTCGTGGTCAAGTTGCCTTGACTCAGGTTCGTGCCGATCGAGCCGATCTCGACGCCGGCCCCCATCTGGATCGGGTTCACGCCGCCGAAGTTGCCGGACGGGCCGGAGCCGGGGTTCAGCGTTTGATAGACGAGGTCGTTGAACTGAACGCGCTGGGCCTTGAAGCCCGTCGTGTTACTGTTCGCGAGGTTGGAACCGATGATGTCGAGCGTGGTCGAGTTGGCCACGAGGCCGGTCGAGCCGGTAAAGAGCGCGTTCAGGGCCATGAAAGAAAACTCCGGGGTGTATCCTGGTTGCGAGTCAGTGTTCGTTAAAGGACGGCGGAAACCTGATCGAGCGTGATGCGCGGCCCGCCGAGGTCGAGGAAAATATCCGAACCATTCGCGACGACTTGCGCCACCCGGCCGGTCGCCGGTTGGCCGGTCGCGTCGGTGTAGTTCACGGTTCGACCGATCAATTGCGAACCGTCCGTCAGTTGCTGGAGGCGCAACATCTGCGAGAAGGTCGTGTTCAACTGCTGAATGCCGGACAGCGTGTTGAACTGCGCGAGCTGGGCGATGAACTCGGTATCGCTCACCGGGTCGAGCGGGTTTTGATTCTGAACCTGGGCGATCAACAGTTGCAGGAACGTGTCCTGATCGAACTGCGAAGCGGCGGCGGTGCTGACAGAAGCCATCGTGAACCTCGGGGGCGGCGGTTACGCGGTGATATCGAGTCGGCCGCCGTTCGTGGCGGCCGGGACGTAGGTTCGAGCGACGGTCGCCGGAGCGCGGCGAACGGGCGTGGGCTGATCCGGGTCGGGCACGAACCGTTGCTGGCGATCCTGGCCGGTCGTGCCATCGCGGGCCGTCAGGTCGAATCGATCGATCGTCAGGCCGGCCGCCTCGAGTCGCTGACGCAATTCGGGCAATTGCGATTCGACGAGATTGCGAATCGAATTGTCCGCGACGGTCAGTTCGGCCCGCACGCCACGTTCGGTCGAATGAATGCGGACCTCGACGTGCCCCAGTTCCGGGGGATCGAGCCGCATTCGGAACTCGGTCGTGCCGTTCTTCTCGACGACTTCGGCCCGCGTCACGATCGCGTCGGCCACCTGGGCGGCCTGCGAAAGTCGCGGCGATTCCGTGGCGGGCTTCGCTGGCGGCGCGAAGTTCGATTCGAGTCGATTCGCGAATGTCGCCGGGTTCGAGTTCTCCGAGATCGGCTCGGAGGTTGCTCGCCGCGGTCGATCGGTGATCTCGCCGATCACGTCGGCCAGGCGTTCGCGAACTTCAGCGGTCGTGGTCCCGGTCAGCGACGTGATCGCCGGAACGGCGGGCTTCGCGGCCACCGGATCGGCCGGCCGATCGATGCCGGTCGCGGCCGCGACGGGTCGGCCCGACGGATCAACGATTGGTAATGCGTTTCCGGGTTGCGGCGGCGGCACGAGGGTCGGGACGGCTGGCGTGCGGCCGTTCGCCAACGTCGCGACCGGGCTGAACGAGACCGTTGGTAGGGCCGGGCTCGAAGGAGATTCCGCCGGGGTCGACACGACGGGCGGCGTCGAAATTGGAACCAAGTTCGCCGGCGTTCGTGTCGGCGGAATGAACTGCGTGCCCGTCGCCTGAGTCTGAAGGTCGGCCACGATGGATCGCGGCAGCGGACGGGTGTTCGCCGTCGCTTCGGCCGCCCGTGCCGAGTTCGCGGCGAGTTCGCTTGGCTCGGCCGACAGGTCGCTATCGATCTGCGCCAACGCGAGGTCGGCGAACGACGGGATCGCGGTCACGAGCGCCGCGTCGGTCGATGGAGTCGACTGCGTGGCCGGGTTGATCGCTTCGTTCACCGCATCGACGAGGTTGGTCGTCGCGCCATCCGCGTTCGCGACGGGTGCCGTCGAACCAGCGGAGTTGTTCGTTGAAGTCGGGTTCGATTGGGTCGGCTCGACGGCCGGCGGCGCATTCGGTACGAACCGCACGCCTTCCGCGATCGGCTGCGTCGAACTCCCCGTTGGCGAAGGTACGACGGTGTCGGCCGCATTCGCCTGACCATCGGTCGTCGCGACTCGGGCCGAGATCGCGGTCGTCGCCGCGTCTCCCGAGAGCTTCGCCGACACTTCGGTCGGCAAGGCGGTCAGTTGTTGTTGGGCCCCGGCGATCGCGGCGGCCAGGAGTGAAGCGAAATCGCCGGCGTCCGAGCCCGAATCGGGTTCGGCCTCGCCGGGCGATGACAGCCCGACTCCGGCCGCTTCCGTTGGCGGCGCGGCGGAGATCGGAGACGGAAAGAGTGCGCTCAGAAGAGACATCGGGGTGCCAATCAGGGTGCGCGGTCGTGGTGCTATCGATCGTCGAAGGCCGTGTAGGCCTGTTGCATCTGCCAACCGCGCGCCAGATGATTCAAATGATCGGCGGCGTTGGCCATCCAACTCAACCCGGCCGACGTGGCGGCCGTCAATCCTTCTTGCGTCCGGGCCAGCGCGGCCCGAACGTCCGGCGGAAGCGCTTCGACCGCCGGGGCTCCCTCCCAGACTAATTGTAACTGACGGACCAACCCGGCGGCGGAATCCCCGTCCCCCAACTCGCGGGCCAGCTCGGCCAGGAGCACATCGGACCGAAAGCAGCGGTCGCGAAGGTCGGCCACGAGGGCCGCGGAACTCTCGACGGGGATCATTTCGGCGGGATCGCCTCCCGGCGCTTGCTCAGTTCGTCCAGTTGTTTCTGCAGGTCCTGCCGCCAGTTCATCGAACCCAACTGCCAGGCGGCGCACTCGGCGTAGAACGCGTCGCCGCGCCCCGCCTCCGGGTTCGCCACTTCGCGGTACAACTTCGCCGCCTCGGCCACCTGTCCCAAGCGCCGCTGACAGCCGGCCATCATGTACTTCACGAACGCCAGGTCCTCGCTCGTCAGAAACGCCGGATCGATCTGCTTGTACGTCTCGAGCGCGTTGGCGAATTCGCCGTTCCGATACAGGGCCGTCGCGTTCGCCACGATCTCCGCGGGTTTCATGCCGGCGGTGTTGATCTTCGGCACGACCGACGCGTGCCCCGGGTCCTTGGTCGGTACGTCCGATTTCTTCGGGGCCGGGGCCTTGTTCATCTTTTCGAGCAACTCTTCCAACTTCTTGCGGAGAAGTCGTCGCTCGATCGTCGTCGCGTCGTCGCCGGACTCCTTCACCGGCGCTTCGCGCTCGGCCGCGAGCTTCGCCCGTTCTTGCCGCAACGCCTCGATCGGCGAGAGCGTGACGGTCGGAACGACGAATGGGCCGGGCTCTTTCGCGGCCGGCGTAATCGTGGGCGAAGACGGCGGCGGTTCCTTGGGCAGCGCCGGCCCATCGGCCAGCGCGGCCACGGTCGAAACGGTCCCGATGATCGAAGCGAGCGCACGCCGCATGGCGACTTCCCCCAGCCGACTCAGTGAACGTACCCCAACGCGGGCCTATAAGCCATCGCGCGAATTGGGGCAACCGCAGTTTCTTCCCGCGCGACGAGAGATTTTTTCAGCCGGGGGCGAACCGTCCCCGAACGACCGACCGGAAAACCGGCAAGATTTGGGCAAGTTCCGAATTGGGCCCCGGAGTTGGCCCCGTCACGCTGAGCAAAGATCAATCTTCTCATCACAAAGGGCACCAAGGGAAAGCCGAAGACTGAGGCAATTGAACAGCAACGCTCTTGGTTCATTGAGATGTTGCCGGGTTCGGCAGAAACGGAGTCGGAGTAATTTGAACTCCAGTCGATCAATGGCATTATCTGTCGGAACACGACGGGACGGAGTTCTCGATGGGAGAGCCAAAAAGACCTCGTTACCGGTTGAAAATGCCACTTCGCCGGTGCCCGGTTTCCAGGCGGGCGGGCTACCAGCCAAGTCCCATCTCCTTGAGTCGAGCCAACAACACGTCGACTCGCAACACCCGAAGCGAGTCCTCTTCTTCCGAACCGGTCGCCATTGAACCGTCGGGGGCGATCGCCACGAAGGACACCATCTTGCCGCCGAGCGGCTGCCAGCGGAATCGGAGCTCCTTGGCGTCGACGTCCCAATACTCGACGTGCTGATTGTCCGAGGCGAGAGCGAGGTAACGGCTATCCGCCGAGAAGTCCACCGCGTGATCGGACGGATTTCGGAGTGGAAACCGCAGATGAATCTTTCCCGACGGCAAGGCTCGCAGGGCCCAGACGGCCCGGTCCGTAAACGAACCCGTCGCTTTCGGATCAGTGTTCGCCGAAATGCCGATCGCATATCGTCCGTCATCCGAGACGCGCGCGTACTGCGAGAATTCGTTCGCGGCGACCTGTTCGAGTTCAAACTCCGCGGCCAGTCGACCGGCGGGCAATTCGTAGAGCCGAGCCGGTTGACGTTCGATCTTGAGGTCCGGCACAGCCAATGTCATCATTTGTGCGGTAAAGCACCAGTTTCCGTTCCGGGAAATGACGGTGGCCTCTGAGTTGCCGGGAATTACACGAAACACGGCCTTCCCGGCCGACACGTCCCAGCCTTCCGTCTTCGCTTCTTTTCCCTGGACCGTCGTTGCGAGAACGTAGAGTCGTCCGGCGGGATCGAAGTAGCCGGACTGCCAGCTCGATGGGCCGGGCTCTTTAGGTACCGACTTGCGATAAGCCTCCGCTCCGGTCGTCGTCTCGTAGGCGGCGATCTCCTTGTCCCGAATGACGACCGCGTGCCGATGGTCGGGCGAAAGCAGCAAACCATCCTTCCCTTCCATGGGTGGATCGAGCCGAACGTTTACGGTCTTGCGAGTTTGGCGGTCCACGATTGTGAGGCGATCGACGCCCTGCACGGCCGGTGACGATCGCGTGAACGCCACCAGAAGGCGACCATCTGCCGAGAAGACGGGCCGACTCATCGGCCGCAGATTCGGATAGCGCTCGTCGGCGAACGGCGCCGTCAATCGCCAGACCTTGATGCTCTCCATGGCGCCGACGGTCGCGACGAGGTCGGGGGCCAGCCAAAAGGCCTTCGAAACCCCGACGATCGAAACGTCGTTGAGCTGGACGAGTTCGTCGCCGCCGTGAGCGTCCATCAGACTGACCGATGGCTGGGATCCGCCACCAAAGGCAAGCCATTGGCCGTCAGGACTGAAAGCGATCGACGCTCCGCCGTTTTCGCGATCGCGACTCGAGCGAACATTGGTCGGGTAAACCAAAGTGGAACGATTCGTGGCCAGGTCCCAGCCCACGACCTGAAACCGATTGTCTGGCAATTTCAAGACGACGGCCAGCGATGTCCCGGCCGGGTGCCAGGTGAGCGCCTCGACGCGTTCGGGCATCGTCAGATCGGCGAGCCGAGTTGGCGGGTGGGTCGACACATCGACGACGCGAATGACTTTCGGGTTCTCGCCGACGAAGGCAACGCGTTTGGAGTCCGGGGCGAACGACACGCCCAGAAAATCGACCGACGTGATTCCGCCTTGCTCGAACTCCACGGGTTTGGGAGTGAATGCTCGTTGAATGACCTGGCGCGGTTGATCGGGTCGGGCCAGCTCCCAAACGAGGAGTTCGGATTGGCCAGCTCGACGACGGACGGCCAGGAGCCGCGTGCCGTCCGGGCTGAACCAGGCCCGGTGGAACTCTCCGGACTTGGACTTGTGCTTAGGG
>JANLUE010000653.1:0-5207 GCA_031363325.1 Gemmataceae bacterium | reverse complement strand
CAGGTTTTCAACCTGTCCTACGGGACGAGGATGAGTTCAATGTCACTGTTGACCATGGGCCGAGTTTCCGTCCCGTAGGACAGGTTGAAAACCTGTCCTACGGGACGCTGTGAAATCCACGGACCAATGTCATTCCTTCTTCGGCGCCGCCTTCGGCGGATTCAATAACAGGTCAAACATTTCATTCTTGGCGGAGAGTAGCAGCACGTCGCGGGTCTCGGCGAGCATCGCCTTGTAGGCCAGGAGTTTCTGCAGGAAGGCGTAGAACTCGCGGTCCTTCGAGTGGGCGTCGTTGCGGATCGCGTCGGCCTCGGCGTCCGCTTCGCCTTCGATCCGTTGCTTTTTCGCCTTCGCTTCGGCGACCGTCTTGGCGGCGTCGCGTTTCGCGTCGCTCACAATCCGCGTGTATTCCCGGTTACCCTCGGTCTGATAGTCGACCACCTTGCGTTGCCGTTCGCTGCGGATTCGCTCCGCGATGCTCGCCCGGACGGCCTCCGGGAACGTGAACCGCCGCAAGCGCACTTCAACGATCTCGATGCCGTAGTCCCTTAACACGACGTCCGGCAACGGCACCGCATTCGGATCGTCGTCGCCGACCCGTTCATAGCTCAGAATCTGGCGACGCAATCGTTCGGCCCGGGCATCGACGGCCTGGGCGTCGGCCACGCGGATTACATCGTCGAGCGGCAGGTTGCTGATCACGGCGGCCAATCGACCCGTCAAACGCGGCGTGAGCAATCGCTTCGCTTGTTCGGCCGTGCCAACGGTGCGTAGGAACCGGTCGGCCGCGTCGGAGTCGGGGACTCGCCAGCAAACGAACGCATCGACCGCGATCGTCTTGTCGACGGTCCGGCCCTGGCGGTCTCGAGTCAACGTCTCGGTCGGGGGGAGGTCGAAGACTTGCAGCCGGCGATCGACGCGTTGGACCGAGTCGATTGGCCAAGGAGCTTTGAAATGCAGCCCCGCCTCGGTCGACCCGTCCTGCGTCACGGTCGGGCTGCCGAACCGCGTGACGTACCCGAACTCGGCCTGATCCACGGTGTAAAGCGCGGACTGGCCCCAGATGAGCAATGCGACGAGCGCGATCAGAAACCAGATTCGTTTCATGGCAATGGCCAACCGAGCGTTCCCTTTATTCTACGAACTGGGCGATTGGGCGAATGGCCGCTCCGTCTTCCCTTGGATGACGAATCCGGGTAAAGTCCACAAAGCCCTCGGAGACGACCCGCTTGCTACTCCGGCTCCTTCGACCGATGCCTGCGCTTTGGCTGGCCGTAATCATCCTGGCGACGCCGTTCGTCTACTCGCGCCAGCGCGACAAACACCTGCGCAACTTCCGCGTTGTGGAGGAGGGCGTGCTGTATCGCAGTGCCCAACTGTCGCCGGCCGGGCTCGATCGAATCGTCCACGACTATGGCATCCGAACGATCGTGAGCTTTCGCGACGCCGAAGAAGGCAAAACGACCGAACCGCCGGACAAGTGGGAAGAAGAATTCTGCCGGAAGGTCGGCGTGAATTACGTTCGGATCCCGGCCAAGGTGTGGTCGTACGATCGCGGGGTCGTGCCGGCCGAAGCGAACGTTCGCCAGTTCAACGCGTTGATGGCGGACCCGAAAAATCATCCGGTCCTGGTTCACTGCTTCCGCGGCGTGCATCGGACGGGTGCGTATTGCGCGATTGTGCGGATGGAACGGCATGGCTGGTCGAACGCCGAGGCGATTGCCGAGATGAAGGAGCTGGGCTACGACAACATTGATCGCGAAGATGATGTACGGACGTACCTTGAACAATATCGGCCTGTGCGGGCCGGGAAAACGCGCTGAGCGGGCCAGCACCGTTGGACCCCCTTGGCGTGCGTGCTACGATTCCTTTATGGTCGCAAATTTGGAATGAGGGGTAATCCGTGCCCTTCTTCAAAGAGATTGAGCACTTCGGCCTCACCGATGTCGGGGTGAAGCGGAGCCACAACCAGGATACGTTCACCGTCCAGAAGGCCCCCGACCGGGACCACTGGCAACGGGTCGGCCACTTATTCATTGTGGCCGACGGAATGGGCGGCCACGCCGTCGGCGAAAAGGCGAGCGCCAAGGCCGTCCAGGAAATCCCCCTCACCTACGTCAAACACGTCCAGGATGGGCCGGCCTCGGCCCTGCGGCGAGCGTTCCAGGAAGCCAACGCGGGCATCAACGCGATTGGCACGTCGAACCCCGAGTTCCGCGGACTTGGCACGACGGCGACGGCCTTGGTCATGCGCGATGAAGGGGCGTGGATCGCCCACGTCGGCGATAGCCGGGCGTACCGCATTCGCGGCGGCCACATTCAGCAACTCACCTACGATCACAGCTATGCCTGGGAGATGGCCCGTCGGCTCGGCATCCCGCCCGAGGAACTTGCAGACGTCAAGCGAAACGTGATTGTTCGCTCGCTCGGGCCCGATCCGCTGGTTCAAGTCGACCTGGAAGGGCCCTACGTTCTGGAAGACGGCGACACGTTCGTCCTGTGTAGCGATGGGTTGAGCAATCTGATTCCACCAGAGGAGATCGGGGCGATCCTCGGCGTGTTGCCGATCGAGGAGGCCGGCAAGTTCCTGATCGAACTCGCCAATTTGCGCGGCGGGCCGGACAACATCACGGCGTTGATCGTACGAGTCGGCACGATGAAGGATTCGTTCGTCGGCCCCAAGGCGAGTGGGTCGACCCGAACACTTCAGTTCCTGAAACGAGCGGCCATCGTCTGGAACAAACTCGTCCCGTGGCCGCTCACCGTTCTCGCCCTCGGGTTCGTGTTGGCGATCAGTTTTGTTTTGGTGGTCGTCGATGGTTACCCGAAGGCCCTTTCGTCGCTTCTCCTCACCGGCTCGATCCTGGCGATCGGGGTTGGCGTGATTGGCCTTTTCTTGCACGCCCGTCGTGAGCGAATTGAATCGTCCGCCCCTCCCGAAGCGACCACGCGGGCCAGCGTCTATCGGCAATACCCGGTGCGAATCGATCAGTCGCTGGTCGAGCAATGGGTGACGTCGGCCGTGCAATTGAAGGAACAACTCGAAGCCCGCGAATGGCCCGTCGATTGGGCCAGCTACAAGGCCCAGGCCGACGCGGGCACCAAGGCGCTCCAAGATGGCGACGTGACGCTTGCCTTCCGCCATCAATGCCGAGCGCTCTGTAAGCTCGCCACGCCGTTCAACAAGTACCGGCCCAAGGAAGAAGCGTTCCGCCCCAAGTGGGAGTCGAGCGACGCGGGGTGATTGAGGAGCCAGCGCATGCCAAGTCCCTTTCCGGGTATGGACCCATTCGTGGAATCAGAATGGAGTGACTTCCACACGCGGCTCGCCACGTACATGTGCGACGCGCTGAATCCCCACTTGCCGAAGCCGCTCTTGGCTCGTGTGGAAGAGTATTTGGCTGTGGAAGCAGACGACGACTCGGACCGATTCTCGTCGGACATTCGGGTAGTAGAGCAGTCCAATCGAAACGGCGACGGCGGGACGGCCGTCGCCGAATATGTCGCGCTGGCCGAACCGCTGATCGTGCCGACCGACTTCTCGACTCGAACCCTTCGTTCGGTTCGGATTATCGACCCAAAGTCTGAACATCGCGTTATCACTGCGATCGAAATCCTGAGCCCCGCGAACAAGATTGGTCGCGCCGGTCGAGACGCATACGAACGAAAGCGGCTCGAACTACTCGACGGCAAAGTAAACCTGGTCGAAATCGATCTGATCCGCGCCGGCATGCACGTTCTGACCGTGCCGTACGATCAGTTTCCGAAAGCGTATGCCGAGCCGTATCGAATCTGCATCGTCCGGGCGTCGGCACGTCACCAGGGCGAAATCTATCCCGCCGGGTTCCGGCAAAGACTGCCGGCGATCCGGATTCCACTTCGCCCATCGGACGCCGATGTCCGCTTGGACTTGCAAGCTCTTGTGGATGAAGCGTACGACAAAGGTCGATACGGCGAATCGATCGACTATTCCACCCAACCCACGCCGCGACTGAGCGCCGCCGACGCGCAATGGGCCGACGAAATCCTGAAGGCCAAGGGCTTGCGGTAGCCGCTTCGCGTCCTCCGATTCGACTCATACCATTTCCAAAGTCCCACCCACCCGCCGAACCGATCATGTCTCGACTACTTGCCGTATTGATTCTCGCCGCGCCAGCGTTCGCCGAAGATTGGCCGCAATGGCGTGGTCCACGCGGCGATGGCACGGTTTCCGACGTCGGCTACCCGACGCGATGGTCGGCGACCGAGAACGTCGTCTGGAAGACGCCGATTCCCGGCAAGGGACATTCGTCTCCAATTGTCTGGGGCGACCGAGTGTTTCTGACGGCGGCGATCGAAGATGGCCCGAGCCCCCTGAAGGACCGCTTGCTCTTGTGCTTCGATCGCAAGAACGGCGCGGAACTCTGGCGCAAGGTCGTCGTCGCGGCGAAGCTCGAAGGCGTGCACTCGCTCAACAGTCGAGCCAGTTCGACACCCGCGACCGATGGCGTACGCGTTTACGTCACGTTTCTCGACGACCCCAAGGTCGTCGTCGCGGCTTACGACTTCGCGGGCCATGAAGTCTGGAAGATATCGCCGGGCGAATTCGAATCGAAGCACGGGTTCTGTAGCCCGCCGGTTCTGTTCAAAGACCTGGTGATCGTGAACTGCGACCAGGACGGGTTCGAGAAATCGAAGCCCGCCTACGTTGTCGCATTCGATCGCGCGACGGGCAAGGAACGCTGGCGGATCGATCGGCCGGTGCGGATTCGCTCGTACTGTCCGCCGTTGATCGTCGAGGCCGGCGGGAAGACGCAGATGGTTCTGACCGGTGCCGAGAAGGTCGCGAGCTACGATCCGAACACGGGCAAGCGTCACTGGATCATCGACGGACCGACGGAACAATTCGTCGCGAGCCTGGTGTACTCTAGGGGGCTGTTCTTTCTGACGGCCGGCTTCCCGACGTATCACGTCATGGGAATCCGGCCCGATGGCTCGGGCAACGTGACTAAGTCCCACGTCGCCTGGCACGAGAAAAATGGCGGCGCGGGCTATGTGCCCTCGCCGGTCGCGCAGGGCGAGTACATTTTCCTGGTTCACGACGAGGGCCGGGCGACCTGTCGCGACGCGGCCACCGGCAAACTTCACTGGATGGAACGGCTCGGAAAGCACCATAGCGCCTCGCCGGTCGTCGCCGATGGTCTGCTGTACTTCCCGGACGATGACGG
>JANLUE010000651.1:0-4101 GCA_031363325.1 Gemmataceae bacterium | reverse complement strand
GTTGCCGGCACGGCGTCCAGTGCGACGTTTGCCAACAATCCCGGACTTCGCCAGTGAGTTTCGACCTTGGAGAGGTCGAAACCAGCCAACTTGTTGGATTCCGTTTTGCTTCGAGAGCGGACGTTCTTTCGAAGATGAAGGGCCGCGAGACGATAGCTAATTACGTCGCCTGTCCGCCCAATTTTTGCGACAAGCTCATCGAACGTTCCGCCAATTTTTGGATTGGCCAAGAGGTCGTCGTAGCTGGCATCGTAGCGGTATGTGAGCTGCGCGAACGCCAACTCTGCTGGGATCAGGTATGGGCCTAGATCTCTGGTGTCCTCTTTCGTGGCTTTGACAAAACCGCCGTCTTTGCGTAGCCTCAGCAATCGCCGACAGAGCAGTTCTTGTGTCGTCTGCACCCCAAGCTGTATGCAGCGATTGACGAATTTGGTGGCTAGGTTCGGGTCGGCCAGCGTGCGATCAACTGAGTAGCCTTGGTGAATTTCCTCAAAGGCCCGCGTAAGGGTAGCATCCCTGGAGGCATCCGGTGCCAGCGGACGCACAATTCTCGGACGGTGAGCCAGCATCACGCCGACAGTCGCGGCAGCCGTGAACCCGCCAAAACCCGGACGCGAAATGGGACGAATGGTGCTTCCGAGTATGCGACTAATCGCAAGTTGGTCTAGTTCGCTCATGTCAATCGTAATCCGAGATAAAGTGGATGGCGTTGTTAAAGACGATTGCCACCGCGCCTTGCTTCGTTGTTTTCCCCATGTACTTCAAGAATGCCGCCAACTCTTCAATGTTCTCTGACTTCTCCACGTCATCCCGTTTCGCGAGGCACTGAATCATTATTGGCTTGTCATCCAAGAGCTTGCCACCGTCTTCATCGTCACGCCAAATGCCCGATAATCCAGTAAATGCTGTCGCACCGCCAAACAACTTTCCCATCAACTCTAGCCCGGTCGAAGCCCAACCAGCTTGATCTTTCAACCGAGTCTTGTCGCGAGCATGACTCGGAATGAACAAAATCACGCAATCGTCAACCAAACCGAAGCGAAGCCGATGCTTCAACCAATCCAGAAATGATGGATCGTTAGATTCGACCTCTGGTTCAGCCTTTCGCTTGGCTTTGGACACGGGCATTCTACTTTCGGATAACGAAGCGAGTAAGGTGAAGAATACCCCACTCCGTCACTTTCCGAAAGTGGTTTCCCAAGATTCCATGCCAACGAACTCATTATACCCATCATTCAAGCGCGCGCAAGAATATTCTGCATGGATTTGCAGAACGGGCAAAAAGCCAAGTGCAGAACTGCCGTCCAGGTCGCTTTGCGTTGCTACTCTGAGTTTTTGTACAATCCATCTGGGTTTTTGTGCAACTCGACCCGTCAGCGGGGTTTATGTGAAAAGCCCTTGACATATGTTCTTTTGTATATTACAATGGTCGGAGTGATGTGCGTCCGGCCGCAGAGTGGACTCACCAAGGAGACAACCGACACAAACATCGGCCGCATAAGTCTTTCCGACTCAACGAGACGTAAACGCCTATCCATCAATCACTTCAGGAAAAGGTGTCCCAAAATGTCTACAAATGTCCCAAAATTCAAAAGAAGTTTAATTTCGGACGAGTCCCCGCACTGACCGCGAACTCCGATTCTCAATCGGTATCGGATTCAACGTTCCGCGATCACCGGCGTCGTCAGCGTGCCGATTTTTTCGATCGTTCCGCGAAGAACATCGCCGGGGTTCAGGTAGGTGTTCGTCGTCGAACCCACGCCGGCCGGGGTGCCGGTCGCGATCAGGTCGCCCGGCTCGAGGGTCACCATCTTCGAGATGAACTCGATCAGGGCGGCGACCGGGAAGACCATCTGACCCGTCGTCGCGTCTTGCTTCACGGCCCCGTTCAGAGTCAAGTTCATCTTCAGGGCTTGCGGGTCGGGTACTTCGTCGGCCGAGACGGCACACGGGCCGCACGGGCAGAACGTGTCGAACCACTTGCCGTGCATCCAGTCGAAGAACGCGTCGCGTTCGCGCTTGGTGCGGCCGGGATTGGGCCGATATTTCCGTTGCGAGATATCGTTGATGATCGTGTAGCCGGCAACGTAGTTCAGCGCGTCGGCCTCGCTCACGTTCTTGCAGCGTTTGCCGATGATCACGGCGAGTTCGAGTTCCCAGTCGACCGCCCCTGGCGCGACTTTCGGCAAGGCGATCGGCCGGAACGGATGGGTCAGCGTCGTCGAGGGGGGCTTCATGAACACGTAGGGGAACGTGTCGGCTCGATCGGCCGCGGTGCCGCCGTGCTCTTTGATGTGCTCCGCGTAATTGCCCGCCAGGAGGAAGATCTTGTTCGGCTTCGCGACCGGGACCAACAAGTCGGCCTGTTCGACGGGGATCGCGCCGGGAGGGTTTGGTGTCTTCGCGAGCCAGGCGGCCATCTCGCGAACGTTCGCGTCGCTTAGCAACGGGACGATGTCGTCCTTGCCCGGCACGCGAATCGAGGCCCCGAGGTTTTGGCTCCGGGCGATCGCGGCGACGGCGACCGGGACCACGTGGGTGTCCAGATAGAAGGCGGCCCGCGGGGCGGCCTCGGGGCCAATTCGGCAAAGACGCATGACGGCAATTCCTTGGGAGCGTGCGTGCCGTTAGCATATCCCGAACAATGCCGCGCGTTTTCCCCGTGACCAGCCCACGTGTCCGAGTTAGAATCGCCAGTCGCCTGGGAGCACGACCGATGGCCGACACCAGCCCCTACGAGCAATTCATCCGCGCGAGCGGCAAGGCGCTCCGTGAAGCCGACGTCTCGGCGAAGACTCGGGAAGAATGGGACGCGCGACGAAAGGTTCTGCGCGAGCGCATGGCCCAGGCCATGGGCCCGGAACCCACGAAGCCGTGCGAACTCGAACCGCGACTCCTCGGCACTCTCGAACGCGACGGCTATCGCATCGACAAGCTGATCTATCAAACGCGGCCGGACGTTTGGGTAACCGGTTCGCTGTACGTGCCGAAAGTCGAGCCGGGCGTGAAGTTGCCGGCGGTCCTGGTCGTGCACGGCCACTGGGCGTTCGCCCGTCGCGACCCGGTCGTACAGGCTCGCTGTTTGGGGCTCGTGAAACTCGGCTTCCTGGTACTGGCCGTCGACGCGTTCGGGGCCGGCGAACGTTTCACCGCGCCGGCGCGAGGCACGTATCACGGAGCGCTGTACGGCTCGACTCTCTGGCCGACCGGGCACAACTTGCTCGGCTTCCAGGCCTACGAGAATCGCCGGGCGATCGACTATCTTCTCACCCGCAAGGACGTGAACGGCAAGTTCGGAATCACTGGGGCGAGCGGCGGCGGCAATCAATCGATGAACGCCGGCGCGATGGACGATCGACTCGCGGCCGTCGTGCCGGTCTGTTCGGTCGGGAACTATCAGGCCTACTTGCAAACCGCCTGTTGCGTGTGCGAAGTCCTGCCGAACGCGTTGACGTTCACCGAAGAGGGAGACGTGCTCGGCCTGGTCGCGCCGCGTGGCTTGCTCGTCATGAATGCCACGCGCGACGGCGTTCAGTTCAGCCCGGCCGAGGCCGAGAAGAGCGTCGCCCGGGCCAAGGAAATCTTCGCCTTGCACGGTAAGCCGACGAACGTGAAACACCTCGTGTTCGAGTCGGTCCACGACTACAACCAGCCGATGCGCGAGGCGATGGTCGGGTTTTTCGACAAGTACCTGATGGGGGCCGGGGACGGTTCGCCTGTGCCTCAGCCGAGCATCGACGTCTTCGACCCCGAAGACAGGCAGTTCTTGGTCCTCGATCAACCCATCGCGGGTGAGCGGACGATGCGGGATTTGTCTTTGGAATATCTCGCGCAACCGACACGTCCGAACAACGGGAGCGACGTTTTCGACATAAGTGGTCAATGGTTATGGGGTCCAGGCAACACATTCAGCTATGACATCAACAAATGCACAGAGTTTGGAACGGGCACCAAACGGATTGTGACGTTTGAAATGTCGCCGGGGCTCGTGACGCCCGGAGTTCTCTTTGTGCCGAAAGGAAAGCCCAAAGGCGTCCGAATTTTCGTCTCCGATGATGGCAAGGTGGCGGAAATGTCGATCAACCCGCCCGAGCCGTACTT
>JANLUE010000581.1:0-5447 GCA_031363325.1 Gemmataceae bacterium | reverse complement strand
AGCGAACGCGGGACTCGAAGAACCGGGCGGCATCGTCGCGGATCGCTTCCTTGAGGCCCGGTGGCATGATCAGGTTTTCAAGGCGCGACGACTGAATCGATTGATAGAGTTCTCCGTCCTTGGCCCAGAATCCTTCCTGGTAGACGTAGACTTCCTCGCGGATCGCCGTGCTCCATCGACAGACCGCGGCGAAGAACTCGCGAGCGATCGACTCCTCGTCGGCGACGATCCAGGAACGCGTCCTCTGGCCACACATCGTTTCGAACTGAATTTGCAGGAGTTGGAAGTCCTGCCCCTCCCAGCGGACATCGAAGTAGCCGTTCTGCACCGTTCGATAGTCTCGGTTCGCCGATTGCTCCCAACTGAACACGGCTTGCTCGTGGGGGTCGTCCCTCGGAGTGCAGACGCAATGTCCGGCGGCGGCGAAGCGCTGCCAATCGAAGTCCGAATCCTCGGTCTCGAGCAACGCGGATTTGGGGTGAAGTGCTTTGAGGGTCGACAGACCGGCGTAGGCCACGCTGGCGGCTGGGTTCCGAAGGAGGTCGAGAATCATCGTGGGTTCGCGGAGCGAGTGAGCAAGTGGGGTAAACGATTGTGGTCCTATCTGACACGGCCGGCCGAGGCAAGGTTCGGAGTGGATTGGCTGGTGCGGCCCGCTACCATAACTTCAACTCGACGCCCAATCCCCGCCGCGTTCTCTTCCAGGACTCTCCATGTTGTCCGCGCGAATCACTTTGCTCGCCCTGATCGTCGCTTCCCCGCTCGTCGCGGGCGAAGTCGTCACCCAGAAGCCCGAGGTCCAGACCGCGAACGAACCCGGCTCGAAGGCGAAGCCGGACGCGTTCAACGTGCTGCCCGGTTTCCAGGTCGAGAAGCTTTTCACCGTTCCGAAGGCGACGTTCGGTTCCTGGGTCTGCCTGACGACCGATCCGAAGGGCCGGCTCATCGCATCCGACCAGGAAGGCAAGGGCCTGTATCGGATCACGCCGCCGAAGATCGGCAGCCAGGACGAAACGAAGGTCGAGAAGCTCGACGTGAAGATGACAGGTGCCCAGGGGCTGCTGTTCGCATTCGACAGTCTTTATGTGTGCGCGAACGGCGGGCCGGGCAGCGGGCTCTATCGCATTCCGTACGACACGTCGACGGACACGTTCGGCGAAGTCAAGAAGCTGAAGTCGATTCGCGGCGGCGGCGAACATGGGCCGCACGCCTTGCGACTCACGGCGGACGGCAAGGGCATTCTGCTCGCGGGAGGCAATCACACGTTGCCGCCGGAAAACTTCAATCACAGCCGCGTCCCGAAGAACTGGGCCGAGGATCATTTGCTCCCCCGACAATGGGACGCTGGCGGGCATGCGGTTGGCATCCTCGCGCCGGGCGGCTGGATCGCGCGGACGGACCCGGATGGGAAGACCTGGGAGATCGTGACGGTCGGCTATCGAAACCAATACGACTACGCGCTGAACGCCGATGGCGAAATGTTCGTTTACGATTCGGACATGGAGTGGGACGTGGGCACGCCGTGGTATCGCCCGACCCGAGTGAACCACGCTCCGAGTGGTAGCGACCTCGGCTGGCGAAGCGGAACGTCGAACCCGCCGGCCTACTTCGTCGATAGCCTGCCGGCGATGGTCGACATCGGGCCGGGCTCGCCGGTCGGCGTCGAGTTCGGCTACGGCACCAAGTTCCCCGCCAAATACCAGAAGGCCCTCTACATCCTCGACTGGACGTTCGGCACGATCTATGCGATCCACACCGAGCCGAACGGTTCGACCTACGCCGGCAAGAAGGAAGAGTTCCTGAGCCGTACGCCGCTCCCCTTGACGGACGCGACGGTCGGCCACGATGGGGCGTTGTACTTCACGGTGGGCGGCCGCAACGCCCAATCCGAAGTCTATCGCGTCACCTACGTCGGGACTGAATCGACGGAGCGCGTCGAGTACACCGATCCTCGCAATCAGGCCGAGCGGCAAATTCGCCAACAGATCGAGCAGTATCACACGGCCGCGAAAGACCCAGCGGCCGCCGTCGAATCCGTCTACAAGTACCTCGGCTCGCCCGATCGATTCCTGCGTTTCTCCGCGCGGGTGGCCCTCGAACATCAACCGCCGAGCGCCTGGCAGGACCGCGTGCTCGCGGAAACGAATCCCGATGCGTTGATCAATGGGGCCGTCGCCCTGGCACGGCAGGGCGACAAGGCGATCGAGCCGAAGCTTCTGGCCGCCCTCGATCGGCTCGACCTCGCCAAGCTCCCCGAGCGCCTGCAACTCGATCTGTTGCGAACGTATTCCCTCGTCTTCGCCCGCATGGGCATGCCGGAACCGGCAACCGGCTCGACCATCGCCAAGAAACTGGATGCGTTCTTCCCGTCGGGTAGCGACCTCGTCGATCGGGAACTCTGCCAGATCCTCGTCTATCTGAAGTCGCCGACCGTGATCGCCAAGACGGTCGAACTGCTCAAGCGGCCGTCGAAGGTTTCGCCGAACCCCGGGCTTGAAGACTTGTTGGCCCGCAACAAGGGCTACGGCGGGGCGATCGAGGCGATGATCAAGAACGGGGCCGACCTGCAGAAGTTCTCGTTCGTGTTCGCGCTCCGCAACGTGAAGGACGGCTGGACGATGGACCAGCGCAAGGTGTTCTTCAATACGATCGGCGAATTGCGAACGAAGAGCGGCGGTGCCAGCTATCAGGGGTTCTTGAACAACCTCGAACGCGACGCATTCGATTTGGCCAGTGAGGCCGATCGACTCGTGATCGAAGCTACGGGCCTGCGCAAGCCGTTCAAGCCGAAGGAACTGCCGAAGCCGGACGGTCCTGGCCGAGATTGGACCTCGGCCGACGTGCTCGCCCTGGAGAGCAAGCTCACAGGCCGAAGCTTCAAGAACGGACAAAAGATGTTCGCGGCGACGCGCTGCATCGTTTGCCACCGCTTCTACGGGGACGGCGGCGCGACCGGCCCGGACATGACTCAGTCGGCCGGTCGATTCAGCTACAAGGACATGGTCGAATCGATCCTCGAACCCAACAAGGTGATCTCCGACCAATACAAGGCCACGACGGTGACCACGCTGAGCGGCAAGAAGCTGACCGGCAAATTGATTGGCGACACGCCGGCCGGCATCGAGATCCTGACCGACCCGGAGGACTCGACTAAGGTCGAGAAGGTGAAGCGAGCGGACATCGACGAGATCAAGCCGTCGACGATTTCATTGATGCCGGCCGACTTGCTGAAGCCTTTGAACGAGAACGAAGTCCTCGACCTGATGGCGTACCTGCTCTCGCGCGGCGACCCCAACCATTCGATGTTCAAGCCCGACCCGAAGCCGCGCAAGAAGGAACCGCCGAAGAAGTGATTCGAGGCGAGCGGGGCATCGCTCCGCTCGCCAAGCCCATTGTTCACAAGAACTCTCGCACCGTCGTAACGCGGTGTTCCTTCGCGGCGGCGTACACGGCCTCGCACAGCGCCAACGTCTCCAGGTTGTCGCGGCCGCCAATCTCGGGCCGCGTGCCCGTTTCGATGGCGAACAGGAGTTGCGCCATCGTCCCGACGAACGCGTCCGGGAACCAGACTTCGTCCCAGCGTGGCGAATGCCATTGGCCGTCCGCCGTCGTCGTGTAGTCAAGGGTACTCGGCACGCGGGCCGGGTAGCCGGGCCAGCCGATCGTGCCTCGGGCGAGGCCGGTCGTTCCCTCCACACGCCAGCGAATGCCGATATCCGAGGCCGACCCTTCGCGCGCCGGACCGGTCCAGACATCGTCCCAACTCGTGGCCCGTTGGCCCGACTCGTATTCGAGCACGTACAAGTTGATGCCGTCGGAGTGTGGGAACTTCGTACGCGGATCGGGCCGGGTGCTGGCCAGCACGCGATCGGGAGTGCCCAACCAGTAGCGGAATGTGTCGAGATGGTGGATGCTCATCACGAACGTCGAGAGCGAGTGCAGTTTCTGGCTCCACGGCATCCAGTGCGGAATCGCCCGCATCTCAACCGACGCCAGTACGACTTCGCCAAGGGCCTGTTGATTCAACAGCCCCTTCATGGCCCGGACCGATTGATCGAAGCGCATATTTTGATTGACGGCGAGCGCGATGCCCGCCCGCTCGCAAGCCTCAACGCACGCTCGGGCTTCGCGGACCGACATGGCGAGCGGCTTTTGGGCCAGGATGCCCCGCAGATGTTTCCGCTCGGCGGCCGCCATCAGGATCTCCGGTTGCACGTCCGGCGGGACGGCCACGTCGAGTACCTCGATCGACTCGTCGGCCAGGAGGTCCGATACCGTGGCGTGGACTTTCGGGATCGCGTGCCGATCGGCCACCTCCCGGGCGTGGGCCGAATCGCGTGAGGCGATCGCGACCGGGTTGAACCCCGCGTTCCGATACGCGACCAGGTGGCAGTCGCGCATGATGAACCCGGCACCAACGCAGCCGATCCGCCAGTCACGTCGTTCGGGCAGGCGCGGCGAGAAATCGATGGTGAAAGACATGGTCGGTCGCTCGTGGAGAGTTCGGATCGGTATAGCGAGGCGAACGCGGTTGAATCCGTTCTCGGGCGTCGCACTCCAAGAGGAAGCCGTGTCCACCTGGACCCGAGCAAGAAGGAAGCATCGAAGTCGTCGGCCCGATGTTTGCTCCGAACGGGCGTCGTCCCCTAGAATTGAGCGAACTTGGAGCGAACCCCACATGCGCTGGCTCACCGCAATCCCCGTTTACAATGAGGCCGCCCACGTTCGAGGGGTCCTCGATCAGGTCCGTCGCGTCGGGCCGGATGTCCTCGTCATCGACGATGGCTCGACCGATGGCACGTCCGATCTCCTGCGGCACGAGCCCGGCCTCCGGCTCGTGACGCATCGACCGAATCAGGGATACGGGGCCGCGATCGCGACGGCGTTCCGCGAGTTCCTGGCCAGCGATTTCGACGTGCTCGTCACGATGGACTGCGACGGCCAACACGAACCGACACGCATCCCGGTCCTGCTCGAAGCGCTCGATCAGGCGGACATCGTGTCGGGGAGTCGCTACCTGCGTGACTTCCGCCAGGACACGCCGGCCCCGACCGATCGCCGCAACATTAACGCGACGATCACGCGTGAGATCAACGCTCGCTACGGGCTGGCGATCACCGATGCGTTCTGTGGGTTCAAGGCGTATCGTCGGTCGGCCGTCGAGCCGTTGAAGATCAGCGAGACCGGCTGGGGTATGCCGTTGCAATTGTGGGTTCAGGCGGCAACGCTCGGGTTGCGCGTGGCGGAGGTCGGCGTGCCGCGCCTGTACCTCGACCCGAAACGGGCCTTCGGCGGCGCGATGAACGATCCGGTCGAACGGCTGGCGTATTATCGCAAAGTGCTTTCAATTGCGGAAAGCGAAATTGCTCCGCGATACTTGGCCGAATGTCCGGCCCCCTATGAATGCTGGGAGCCGTGCGCGTGACCGCCCGTTATCGCGCGCCGAC
>JANLUE010000566.1:0-2970 GCA_031363325.1 Gemmataceae bacterium | reverse complement strand
AGCTACAATCGCAACGCGCGCGTCTGCCTTTTCAACGAGCATCAGAAGATCGATCCGACGGCCGGCCCGGACAAAGGCGGCGAGGATTTCATCGACTGGGACATGTGGCTCGGCCACGAGTTCGGTCTGGCCCCGAAGATCGACTGGACGCCGGAGCACTTCTTCCGGTTCCGCAAATATTGGCCGTACAACGGCGGCGTGGCGACCGACCTGCTCTATCACAAACTCGCCCCGCTACTCATCGCCCTGGCCGGCCCGGACGGGGCCTACCCGTCGCGCGTGTCGGCCGTCGGCGGACAGTACATCGAGAAGGACGGCCGCGATATTCCGGACACGTTCCTGCTGACGGCGGACTACCCCCAGGAGTATTCAATCTTCCTCGTGAGCACGTTGACGAACGATTCACAGATCCCGGATCGCATCTATGGCAAACACGGGACGTTGGACCTGGCGGGCGAGCCGACGTTGAAGTTCAACGGCGACTTCAAGGCGGAGTTCGCGGCGAAGAACGGCGGCAAGGAGGAAGCGAAACTGGCGCTCAAAGCGCGGCGCGATCTGGTGGGCAACCTGTTCGACGCGATTCGCGGCACGTCGCCGCTGCAGTGCAACGTCGAACTCGGGACGGCCACGATGGTCGCCATCAAAATGGCCGTCGAGTCGTATCGGCTCAAGAAGACGCTGACGTGGGACGCAAAGGCGGAGAAGGTTGTGGGGTGACCGGTCGCCGCTCAGCGTTGCACGCGAAGGACGACGGGCTTCGGCAACCCCGTCAGGCGTGCGATGATCGACAGCAGTCGATAGGAGCGTTCGGCGGGGAAGGGCGCTCGGCGGAGAAACCATTCGCAGAAGGACGACCAGTCGGCCGTCCGTCGGCCCATCTCGTGCCGCCGGGTCATACGGATCCCTCCCCGCGTTTGCCGGCCAAAGCCTATCACGGTTCATCGACCCGCGATAGCCCGGTTCCTGAACCGAACCGGCACGCAAGTATGAACTCGGAATTGGCCGAGGCAAGGACGGCGGGTGGGAGAATCGACACGCGACCGCGCGGGCCGACCGGTGCGCGAAGCCCGGTCGCCTGGGCGGACCGGGGCGATTGTGGGCGATTGTGGGCGATTGTGGGTTGGTTCCCCTTCTCCGTGGTGGAGAGGGGAACCCGGGGGTCTAATACCCGACGCCCGGTGCCGGCGCTCCGGAACAGGACGAACAGGCGGGGGCCGAATAAACCGGTCGAGCCGAGTAGGAACTGGATCGACAGCAGCGCCAGTTGGCGCAGCCCATGAGTGGCAGGATCGCCAGGCCAACGAGGCCGGCGAGTAAGAAGCGGGAACGGAACATGGCACACCTCGTGGTGAACGTCTCGGTGGTACAATCGGCAAGGCCGGCACGGTCCGGGCAATGGCACCCGCGGGGCGTCAGGGGGAGCCTGCCGATTGAACATTTTTCCTGACGAAACTTGCTCGTGCACCTGAACCGTACTTCCGCCCGGACGACGATTCAACGACGCACGACCGACATTCCCGGTACCGATGGGAGAACCGTGCGAACCCTTGCCGGTTGCACCGATTATGTGTGCGGGTCGTGCCGGTCGCGGGGCCGTGCCGGCCGCGCCCAATGACCCAACCAATGGCTAACCCTTCGCCGACCCGCCCGTTCTTCGATGTTCGCCAACGCGGCTTCCCGACCCGCACGCCCGTGGACGAAGTGCTCGCGTTGATCCGCGACCGCACGTCCGCACTGCCCAGCGAATCGGTCGAGGTCGCTTCAGCGATTGGTCGTGTGCTGTCGAATGAAGTGATCGCCCCGATCTCGGTGCCGCACTTCGACCGGGCCGCGTTCGATGGCTACGCCGTTCGGGCTTCCGCGACGTTCGGGGCGAGCCGGGATCACCCGATCACGCTGCGCATCGTTGGCGAATCCATGCCGGGCCGACCGGCGAACGTGTCAGTCGAACCCGGCGAGGCGATTCGCATCGTGACCGGTTCGCCGATGCCGAGCGGGGCCGACGCGGTCGTGCCATTCGAGTTCAGCGAAGAATTCGAGGGTGCCGTCCGCATCTTTGAAGCAACCACACCCGGCAAGAACGTCGGCCGAACGGGCGAGGACGTGTCGGCCGGCCGAATGGTGTTGAACGCCGGCCGACGACTCCGACCACAGGACCTGGGGCTGCTTTCATCAATCGGCGTGAGCCGGGTCCAATGCGTGCGCCGACCGCGCGTCGCCATCCTCGTGACCGGCGACGAAATCCTACCCCCCGGCTCGATTCCAAACGGCCACCAGATCGTCGATTCCAACTCCGTCACGCTCCGAGCACTCGCCGAACGAGACGGGGCCTTCGTCCCGCCAACGATTCACTTGCCCGATCGTCCCGAGATGATCCGGGCCGCCATCGCATCGACGGATTGGGATGTGTTGTTGGTTTCGGGCGGCACGTCGGTGGGTCGGGAAGATCATGCTCCACGCCTCGTGGCCGAGCTGGGCGAGTTGCCGGTACATGGCGTGGCGATCCGACCCGCGAGCCCGGCCGGTGTCGGCTTCGTCGCGGGCAAATCGGTATTCCTGTTGCCCGGCAACCCCGTGGCGTGCCTGTGCGCCTACGACCTGTTCGCCGGCCTCGCCGTCCGCCGACTCGGCGGCCGACCCGACACGCTGCCGTATCGAGTCGTGGAGCACCCGGTGGGAACGAACATCGCCGCCGTCGAAGGCCGACTCGACTACGTGCGCGTTCGCCTCGGCCCCAACGGCGTGGAGCCCGTCCCCGGCCGCGGCGCGTCGATCCTCAGCTCGACCGTCACCGCTGATGGCTTCGTGCTGATTCCACCGGAAAGTGGCGGCCTGACGGCGGGCGAACGGGTCGGCGTGCATTTGTATGATGGGTGAACCTGTCGAACGATCGCCGGAGTCCGTTCATGGCTAAACCCGGTTCAGTTGGAAACTTGGAGTTTCAGAACCCCGCCCCGCGCCGCAACGGCG
>JANLUE010000533.1:0-3383 GCA_031363325.1 Gemmataceae bacterium | reverse complement strand
AGCGACTGGACGAAGCCATCCGGAACCGGCTCGCGGAACAGAAATTGGCCGCATAAACTTGACTCAACCACTATGAGTTCTCTTGGATAAGCATCCTAGTTCGCTCCAATCCGAGCCGCCGAATCGCGCGATGCGTAAATCTTCATCAGAGCGCCTTCCTCCGGTTCGAGTCGAATCATGCCGCGATCTCTCCTCGCCATTTCCGCGTTGTTTCTCTCGACGGCACTGTTCGCCGCGGAGAAGCCGAACGTCGTGTTCATCCTGGCCGACGATCTCGGCTGGGCGGACCTCGGCTGTTACGGCAGCAAGTATCACCGCACGCCGAACCTCGATCGACTCGCGAAGGAAGGGGTGCGCTTCACGCAAGCTTACGCGGCCGCACCGGTATGCTCGCCGACCCGCGCCGCCATTCTGACCGGCCAGCACCCGGCTCGACTCGGCATCACCGACTGGCTGCCGGGTCGCCCGGACCGGCCCGACCAGAAGTTGGCCCGACCCGCGCTCGTCAACGACTTGCCAGCCGACGCGCCGAACCTCGCGACGGTCTTCAAGAAGGCGGGTTACGCGACGGGCCTGATCGGCAAGTGGCACCTCGGCGGGGCGAGCGCGACGCCGGAGAAACGTGGCTTCGACATCAACATCGCGGGTGATTCAACCGGAACCGCCCTGAGCTACTTCGCCCCATTCGGTGTAAAGGGTCGATTCATGCCAGGCCTGGAGAAAGCCCCCGAGGGGGAGTACATCACCGATCGCCTCGCGGCCGAGGCCGAGCGCTTCATCGAAGCACACAAGGATGGCCCATTCTTCCTGTACCTGCCGCAATTCGCGCCGCACATTCCGTTGAAGGCCAAGGCCGACATCGTCGCGAAGTACAAGGCCGGCGGGATCGGCCAACAGGGCAACCCGAACTACGCGGCCATGCTTGAGAGCCTGGACGAAGCGGTCGGCCGGGTGCTCAAGAAACTCGACGACCTCAAGCTGACCGAGAACACGGTCGTCGTGTTCACGTCGGACAACGGCGGTCTGTGCGTGCTCGAAGGCGACTTGAAAGTGGCCGCGACGATCAACGCCCCGCTTCGCGAAGGCAAGGGCTACCTTTACGAAGGCGGCATCCGCGTCCCGCTGATCGTGAAGTGGCCGGGCATGGCCAAGGTCGGCCACACCTCGACGGTACCCGTCAACAGCGTCGATTTTCTGCCGACGTTCGACAAAGGTTGCGAACTGAAGGTCGATTCCGTTTTCGACGGGAGAAACTTCGTGCCCGCGCTTCGCGACGAGGCCATGATGGCGCGACCGTTGATCTGGCACTACCCGCACTATTCGAATCAGGGCGGTAAGCCGAGCGGCGCGATCCGCATCGGCGACTACAAACTCATCGAGTTCTACGAGACGGGCCGACGTGAGTTATTCGACGTGGACAAGGACCCGGGCGAGAATCAGAACCTGAGCGAGGCGAGACCGAATGACGTGCTTCTGCTCGGCGATGAACTGGCCCAGTGGCGTACGACAATCGGTGCCAAGATGCCGACGCCGAACGCCGCGTACAAGCCGCATCCGCCGGGCAAGGATGGTTCGATCGTTCTACCCGCCCGAATGGCCGAAGTGCACGGCGTCATGTTGCGCTACGAGCCGTTGCCGCACAAGGAAACGCTCGGCTATTGGGTGCGGAAAGAAGATTACGCGACGTGGGAGTTCACGATCGAGAAACCGGGCACGTTCACGATTGAAGTGTTGCAAGGTTGCGGAAAGGGCCATGGCGGCAGCGAAGTGGAGGTCAAGGCCGGCGCGACGGCATTGAAGTTCGTGGTCGAGGACACCGGCCACTTCCAGAACTTCAAGCCGCGCGACATTGGCACGGCGCCGTTCGAGAAGCCGGGCCGATACACCCTGGAAATTCGCCCGAAGACCAAACCGGGCGGGGCCGTGATGGACGTACGCCAGGTCACGTTGCGGCCGAAGTAGGATGGACTCGCTGGCCGTTGAACCCGCCCATCAACTCAAGATTTCGTCGAGCACTTCGACCGCGTAGCGACCCTCGCGATTGGCGATGGCCGAGACGAACGTGATCACCGTCTCGCGGTAGTTGTCGATGTTCTCGGACATTGGCACGACAATCGTTTGCGATCGGCCATTGACCGCAGTGCTTTCGTAGAGCCGATGGTCGGCGACGGAACAAGCGGCCCGCGTCCAGCCGTGCGCGTCGAGCCAGGCGAGCAATTGGGCCGGGGTCACGCCGTCGACGCGCGGGTCGATCCAAGGGTTGCGTTGCGGTCCCATCAATCGCCTCCGAGTGAATACATTTCTACTATTGAAATTCACGCCGGCTTGAGTTACATTCAACCACAAGGAGTTAAAGGGATCGCATATGACAGACCAGTATCCGTACACGCAGGGCCAGTACCTCGCCTTTCTCTATGCCTACAAGACCATCAATCGACGGAACCCCTCCGAGGGGGACTTTGAGAAGTTCTTCCTGAAGACCCCCCCGACGATTCGCCACCACCTCTCGAAGCTCGAGCAAGGTGGTTTCATCAAACGCGTTCCGAACACTCCCCGATCCATTGAATTGGTCGCCCCGGCCGAATCATTGCCACTTCTCGACCCGATCGCCAAGACGTGGGGCCGTTGACCATTCGTTTGACAATTTCGCCAATTCTCTGAAGAATCTTCTGCCAGCGCGCCCCATCGGCGCGCCGATTCCGCCTCTCCTCTCAGAAGCGTCATGCCACCCGACTGGGACCGCTATCGGGCTTACCTGACGGTCATCGCCCGACAAACGATCGCGGGCGAATTGGCCGGCAAGCTCGATCTCTCGGGCGTCGTGCAACAGACGTTGCTCGAAGCGCACGGTGGCCAGATCGCCGACCTCGAGCCCGACCGTCGCCTGGCCTGGTTGCGGACAGCGCTGGGCCGAAACCTGACGGACGAGTTGCGCCGTCTGCGGGCCGACACGCGCGACGTCGGCCGCGACCAGGCGATCCACGCGGCGCTCGACGCGTCGGCCGCGAGCCTGGCCGGCTGGCTCGTGGCCGACCAGTCATCGCCCAGCGAGCAGGCCGACCGGGGCGAACAATTGTTGCGACTGGCCGAAGCGATCGCGGCGCTGCCGGACGATCAGCGTCGGGCGGTCGAGTCGCATTACTTCCAGTCGCGACCAGTCGCCGAGATCGCGACGGAGTTGGGCCGATCGCCGGCCGCGGTCGCGGGATTGTTGAAGCGCGGGTTGAAGCAATTGCGCAAGGTGCTTCGAGAGGGTGAGTAGTTCCGAGTGGCGTCGCCGCCAGGATCGAAAACACGTTCGGAAAGACGAAGCGAGCCGGCGGCGTTAGCCGCCGGTGGAAGTGCCGGAGCGTTGACGTTTGTCTTTGGTACTTCCACCGGCG
>JANLUE010000480.1:0-3481 GCA_031363325.1 Gemmataceae bacterium | reverse complement strand
CCCCGCCGCGCACCCCGCCCCCCTCCGCAACTTCCCGGGGCGAGGTTCGGATCGTCGTCGAACACCGACGAACAGAAACGACATCGGGAAAGTTGCGGACGCGCACGGCTAGCGCCTCGCGGCTAACTCCTCCTTCAACTTCAAGACCGCCGCCTCCTTCGCTTTCGCTTCGACTTCGACCGTCAATTCCAATTTGCTCCAACACGCCGGGAAGTCGGCGACATCGATGAAATCGTGGTGTCGTTCCGGCTTCGGACCCTTCCAGCCTTCGAGCGGGCTCGACAGGTGGACCATCGGCTCGCGGTTCCACGTTTGAATCGCCTGGTCGGTCGCGGCTTCGACCGTTAGGCGATCTCGAAGACAGCGATGGTGGTGGACATCGTAGACGAGTGGAACTCCGGTTGATCGGCAGAGCGGTAACAGATCCTCGGGGGTGTAGATTTTGTCGTCGTTCTCCACGGTCAATCGCTTGCGAGCGCGGGCCGACAGGCGATCGAGGGCCCGGGCGAATTCGCCCAGCGCTTTGGCCTTGTCGCCGAACGCGCCGCCGCCGTGAATATTGACCACGTCCGCACCAGCCCATTCCGCGAACTCCGCCTGATATTCAAGCTCGGCGAGCGAGGAGGCGACCACGTCCGGACGTTGCGAGTTCAAGACGACGAACTGATCCGGGTGCAAGCAAGTTCGCAGTTTGTTCTTCTTGGCGAACATCCGACACGCCTTGAATCGCCGCACGATGTCCGCCCCCTCGGGCAAGTCGTCCATCGTGTAGCCGAGCGTCGGATGTGTTTTGAGCGGCAGGATCTGGCTATTGATCCGAAAGCAGCCGATGCCGTTCGCCGCACAGTAGGTGAGCGCGGCGAGCAAGGCGTCCGCGTTGGCCCGGCACAGGTCGGCCAATTTGCGCAGGCCGTCGGCACGAGGCATTTTCGCAACGGAGGTGGCCGTCGTGGTGCCGAACTTGATGGGCTGGTCCCGGAAGGCGCAGCAGAGTCCGAGTCGAATCATGCGCGTATGGTAGATCGCATGAAATGGAAAAAGCCCGAATCGCACCTGATCGAACGATTCCACGCGGCCGTCCCGACCGGCCCCGACGTGAAGTTACGGCTCATGTTCGGCTTCCCGGCCTGCTTCGTGAACGGACGCATGTTCGTCGGCATGTTCGAAGACAATTTCATCATCAAAACACCCGACGGGTCGATCGATCAGTTCCCCGAACTCGCGTCGGCCGCGACGTTTAACCCGATGGGTCGCGGCAAGGGCATGAGGAACTGGTACGTTGTTCCGGCCGAGATTGCCGATTCGACCGAGGCGCTCGCCGAACTCTTCGGCCGAGCCTTCGACGAGTTTCGTCGCTTGCCAGTGAAGCCTCCCGGGCCGAAACGCAAGCCGCGAGGGCGTTGATTCGGCCGACAAATTACCCAATTTCTCCTTGACGCTTCTAGTTCGATCAGTCTAGGATGATTTGGTCCAATCAGACTAGAGACTCGAAGTGGCAGCCGTAGCTTCGCCGGCGCGACCCGCCGGGGATACCGACATTGCCCGCGCCCGCCGCGATCAGATTATCGAGGCGGCGGTCGAGATCATTACGTCCCAGGGCTTGCACAACCTGTCGCTGTCGAAGATCGAGACGCTGGCGGGCATGAAGCGCGGCCAACTGACTTATTACTTTCCGACCAAGGAAGACATACTGCTGGCGGTGTTCGACCGGTTGCTCCTGTTGCTCGTGCAACAAATGATGGACGGTCAGGATCCGCACGATCGGCACGGCATCCCCAACGTTTGGGAGTGCGTGCAGAACATGATGCGCGGCGTGTTGAACGCGCCGCCGGGCGTGGGCCGCGAGTTCCATTCGCTGCAATACACGTTCCTCGCCCAGATCGCCCACCGCGACGATTTCCGCGAAAAATTGGCGTCGCAGTATGCCGAATGGCGATCGGGGATGGCGGCCCACTGGCAAGTGACCGCAAAGCCCGCGAACCCGCTGGCGAAGCACGTATCGGGAAAGACCGTCTCGTCGTTCGTGCAGGCCTTGATGCACGGGCTGACGGTCCAGCTCGCCGCCGACCCCGACGCGTTCGACCGCACGGAAATGTTGGAATTATGCGTGGGCCTGTTGGCCCCGCTCTTCACCACCCCTTCCGCCACCCGGGCGAAGGAGAAGGCATGAACATCGAATCGAACGGCACGCCGACCCTGACGGACCGGGTGAAGGAACTCCGGCTCACCGGCAAGATGGAAACGGGCCCGGCCCCACGGACCGGCACGAGCTGGATGCCGTGGCTGCTCTGCTTCTTGCTCGCGCTCGGCTGGGCGGGCTACGGCGTCAAAGCCTACAAGCCGGCGAAGAAAGTCGAAGACGCGCCCGGCCCGACGGTCGCGGGCGGGCCGCCGACCGCTGGCAATTTGGCCGCCAACTCGGCCGCGTTCGATTCCATCACGCTCGAAGTGAAGGGCTATTTGATTCCGACACAGTCGATCAAGATCAGCCCGGTCGATGTCGCGGGCCGCGTCATCAAGTTGAACATTGAAGAAGGCAAATCGTTCAAAAAGGACGATATCCTCGCCGAACTCGATTCGACCCCCTTCCAGTGGATGCAGAAGGAAGCCTATGCGCAGATGATGTCCGCGAAGGCCCGGCTCGCCGAACTGCAATCGGGCAATCGCCCCGAGGAAATCGAACAGGCGGCCGCCGAGCTGGAAGATGCCAAGGCGCAACTCCAACAAGCCCGTCGCGAATGGGAGCGCTTCGAGACCCAGAAAACGACGGCCATCACGACCCGCGAATATGAACAAGCGGAGGCCGCCTTTCGTTCGGGATTGAAGCGCGTCGAAGCGCGGCAAAAGGCTTATGATCTGATGCGACTCGGCGCCCGCAAGGAACGAATCGACGCGTCCATCGCGGAATACGAATCCGCCCAGGCCCGACTCAAGCAAGCCGAATGGAAGCTCCAGAACTGTACGATCAAGTCACCCGTCACCGGCGTGATCCTCACGAAGAACGCCGAGATCGGCAGCCTGTTGAACCCCGTGGTCGGGGGAATTTCAACGAACCTGTGCGACATCGCCGATCTACGCAAGCTCGAAGTCGACCTCGAAGTCTCGGAGCGGGACATCGGCAAAATTCGACTCGGCCAGGCCTGCAAGATCAAGCCGGACGCCTACCCCGACCGCTCGTACGAGGGTTACGTCGAACGCGTGATGCCGGTCGCGAACCGCGGCAAGAGCATCGTGCCGGTGCGCATCAAAGTCGTGCCCCGCGACGACGAACAACAGGGCCAGTATTTGAAACCGGAAATGAGCGTCACCGTCACGTTCGTGAATCGAACTGTTACAGACGAATACCGCGTGAAAGTTCAAAAACTGCTCGACGACGACACGCCAAAGAAGTGATTTACTCCCCCTCTCCGCTTTGGAGAGGGGGCCGGGGGATGAGGTTTCGGGTCGCCGCAGCGAAGACCTCACCCCCCAACCCCCTCTC
>JANLUE010000471.1:0-5898 GCA_031363325.1 Gemmataceae bacterium | reverse complement strand
CGCGTTCCCGAAGGGTGCCAGCAAGTTGCCCGGGCTGATCCAGGTCCACGGCGGCGGCCAAAGCGCCAACCTCAACGCCGCGACGACCAACGCCCGACGGGGCTACGCCTGTCTCTCGCTGAACTGGGGCGGTAATCCGCTCAACGACGGCAACTACCAGAAAATCTGGAAGGACGCGGCGACCGACTGGGGCGCGGTCGACGCGACGCATCCGCCGAAGCGCGATCCGATCAACCACTTCGCATCGACCGAACCGAATGCGTTCACCATCGACGCCGTCGAGTCGCCGCGCAACAGCGCCTGGTTCCTGGTCACGATCGCCGTCCGCCGAGGCTTGACGTTTCTGGAAAATCAGCCGGAAGTCGATGGAACGAAGCTCGGCGTGTACGGCCACTCGATGGGCGGCAAACTCACGGTCATGACGGCCGGGGTCGATCCACGCGTAAAGGCGGCCGTGCCCACGTGCGGCGGCATCACGGATCATACCGCTTCGGAAAAAGGCTTGGAAAGCAGCAACTACCTGAAGCGATTGACGTGCCCGGTGATGTTCCTCAATCCGGTCAACGATTTTCACGGCCGGATCGACGACTTGCCGAATGCCATCGCGATGATGCCGAGCAAGACTTACGGAATGGCGTGCGCCGCCAACCTGGACCATCGCGATCGGCCGGAACACTTCGCGTGTGGGCCGCTCTGGTTCGATCAGCATTTGAAGGGAGCGTTTACAATGCCAGCGACGCCGCATGGCACTTTGAATTTCGATATGGCGGATCGAGTCCCCCGATTTCCAGTCCGGCCCGATCAAGCGATGGCGGTGAAGTCGGTCGAGGTGTACTACACGCAACTCGCGCGCGACGAGAAGACCTCCAACCCGTGTTGGCGACACGTCCGCGCCTCGATCGGCAAGGAAGGCTGGGAGGCGGCCCTGCCGTTGATGTCGAACGATCGGCCGCTCCGCGTCTACGCGAACGTTTACTACCCCCTGGAGAAGCCGTTGATCGGCGCGGGCTATTACTACGGCCTTTACTCGACGAGTGAGTTCGCGGTCTCAACGAAACTGGTGACGATTTCACCAGGCGCCCTGCAACGGGCAAACGCACCGATCACCGATCGCGCAGCGCTCGCGATTGAATCCTTCGAGCCCGGCTGGCAAAGAGGCTGGTACGTGTTCGGCGAGAATGGCGACTGGCCGTTCCGAACGAACAAGATTCAGGACCCCAAATGGAAAGGCCCCGCCGGAGCGAAATTGAGTTTCGAGGTTCGCAGCGCGAAGGCCAACAAGCTGGTCGTGCAGATCGACCAGCATGCCGTTGAAGTCGAACTGGCCGGAGGCGACTCGTTTCAATTGGTCGCGCTCGCCAGCGCCGTTCTCTGCGATGCGGAAGGAAAAGGCCTGGTCGATTGGTCGACGGCCCAGGAGTTGATGCTCGGCGACAAGACGACGTTGAAGAAAGGCGAGGTTTCAAAACGCCTCGGTGCCGACTGGCGCGGCGAGCGGCCGACGTTCCGCAAACTTCGCTGGGAAACTTCGGGAAAATGAATTTGAGGACGAGGCCTCTCCGAAGCGGAGAGCGGGACCTGAGTCCGTCGCGCGGACGAAAATTTCAGTGGACACTTCGGGCGCTCGGCCGGTTATGCTGTTGGGCACCGTATGCCGACGAACGCCGACGATCGAACCGAGGACGTGCACGACCTCCTTCTGAAGGGGCCGGGTGATCGCGCCGCGCTGTTCGCTTGGCACGGCACGCGCTTGAAGGAGATCGTGCGGGCCCGGCTCGATCCGCGGGCGCGCGGGCGGATCGACCCGGACGATGTTCTCCAGGACGTGTATCTCGACTTCGAGCGCCGCTGGCCGGAATTCGCGGCCGACCCGGGGGTGCCATTTTTCCTTTGGTTACGTGGGCTCGCGCTGCAACGACTGACCGATCTGCATCGCGCCCATCTCGGGGCTCGCATGCGCGACGCGGGACGCGAGCGGTCGATCGACGCGGGCCGACCGGACGCCTCGTCGGCCGCCCTGGCCGAACTGCTGGTCGGGCGATTCACGTCGGCGAGCCGGGCGGCCGAACGCGTCGAGGCTCAAAACGCCGTTCAAGCGGCCCTGGCCGAACTGGACCCGATCGACCGGGAAATCCTGACGTTACGGCACTTCGAGTTGCTCTCGAACGGCGAGACCGCCCAGGTGCTCGGCCTCGCGAAGACGGCCGCGTCGAACCGCTATGTGCGAGCACTGAAGAGGTTGAAGTCCGCCTTGGAGTGACGCCGATGCCCGATTCATCGAGCCGCGACCCGATCGACCGACTGGCCGATGAATTCTCCGACCGGCTGCGGCGCGGCGATGACCCGTCGATCGAGGCGTATTGCGCGCGTCACCCGGAGCTTGCCGACGAAATTCGCGAGGCGTTTCCAGCCCTCGCCTTGATGGAACAGGCCCGACCCGCTTCCGTTCCCACCGAACCGCCGGAACGACTCGGCGAGTATCGCATCCTTCGCGAGATCGGTCGCGGCGGCATGGACATCGTCTACGAGGCGGTTCAGGAGTCGCTCGGTCGGCACGTCGCGCTCAAGGTTCTGCCTCCAGGGGCGGGCCTCGCGGGCACGTACCTCGAACGTTTTCGTCGCGAAGCCCGCAACGCGGCCCGACTCCACCATACGAACATCGTCCCGGTCTTCGGCACGGGCGAAGGGTCCGGCGTTCACTTCTATGCGATGCAATACATCCACGGCCAACCGCTCGACCGGGTGCTCGACGACGTGCGGCGACTGCGTGGCTCGCCGGCGAAACCGTTGGCCGGCACGGTGGCGGAACAGTTGCTTTCGGGTAACGCCGTGACGGGCCCATTCTTGACCGGGAAGCCGGAATCGCGGCTCTCGACCGACGCCGGCTCGTCGGTCCTGGCGACCGGTTCGGAGTATTTCAACGCGATCGCCCGGCTCGGGGCGCAGGCGGCCGACGCGCTGCACTACGCGCACGGCCAGGGGGTCTTGCATCGCGACGTGAAGCCCGGCAACCTGTTGCTCGATGTGCAAAGCACGCTTTGGGTCACGGACTTCGGGCTGGCGAAAGCGTCGGACGGCGTGGGCGATGGCGAGAACCTGACCGCGTCCGGCGATCTTCTTGGCACATTGCGCTACATGGCCCCGGAACGATTCGCCGGCGCGTGCGATCACCGGGCGGACATCTACGCCGTCGGCGTGACGCTTTACGAAGCGCTGACGTTGCGGCCGGCGTTCGAGGCGGGCGACCGTTTGCAGGTGATCGAACAGATCACGCGTGGCACCCCGAAAGTGCCGCGCTCGCTCGATGCGAGTATCCCGGCCGATCTCGAGACGGTCGTGCTCAAAGCGATGGCCCGCGACGCCGCCGATCGCTACCCGTCGGCCGGCGAACTGGCCGAGGATTTGCGGCGATTCCTGAGTCGTCGGCCGATTCTCGCGCGACGCCACTCGCGGCTCGAATTGATGTGGCGCTGGGCCAAACGCAACCCCGGCGTGGCGAGCCTGTCAGCCTGCGTGGCGATCCTGCTCGTGGCCGGCACGATCGCCTCGCTGGCATTGAGCAACTGGGCGCTCGCCGAACGCGAGATCGCCCAGAGAGCCGCGAACGACGCCAACACGGCGGCGCGACTTGCGGAGACCGAGCAAGGTCGGGCCGATCGCGAGGCGGCGACCGCCCAGGCGAACGCGACTCAACTGAGCGAAGCGCTCTATCGATTCGCCACGCGTCGCGGAGTCGAACTGGCCGACAACGGCAAACTCGGCGAAGGACTCCTGTGGCTGGCGGAAGCGACGGCCATCCCCAACCTCGATGCCGAATCGGCCCTCGCCGCTCGGCGACGCTTCGCGATGTACTGGAAGTACTCGAATCGCATGACGATGGTCGACGTGACCAAAGCGCCCGCTCAGTTCGGCGACCTCAAACAACAACTCGCGCGCGTGGTCGGCCAACTGCGCGCGCTGCGGCAAAAAGACGACGAGGACCGCGCCGAAAAGTCGCCCGATGGTCAGCGAACGGTGTTGCTCGGGCCGACCGGGGCACGGCTCAAGTCCTACATTCACAAGTCGCCGAAACTCGTTTCGGCCACAATTTGGTCGGGCACCGAGGTGAGTTTTCGACCGGACAGCCTCGCCTTCAACCTGCAAGCCGACGATTCTCTTTCGATCTGGGATGCGGATCTCGGAACCACGCTCGGCGCTTCGCAATCGCTCAGTCAATCAGTCTCGGTCGAGTACGAGCGATTCGGGCGCCATCTGGTTATCAAGGACCTGCCGGGGGACGAGACGGACCGGATCGCCGTGTCGTGGGACCTGTCCCGTGAAGGACCCGCCAGCTTCTCCCTTTCGCCCAACGAACAGAAGCCGGAAGTCTTCGCTCAGGACCTGTTTTCCATTTCAGACGATGGCCGATTCTTGATCGGCGGGGTTCGAAACGAACAACGCCATTGTGGCACGATTTATCGCTGGGACCTACGCGACCGACGTGCGCTCGGATCAGCGCTGACCGGGCGAAACGACGTGGCGCTGGCGATCTCCCACGATGGTGCTCGCTTCGCCGCGCTCGGAATCGATGGCCGGATTCAAGTTTTGGAAACCCCGACCGGCAAAGAATTGGCAAGATCGCTGATTCTCGAAACCGAAGCGGGCCCAGGACGATTGGCGTTTTCACAAGACGATAAGCGACTCCACGTCGTGGCCGCCAACAAGTCGTTCCACGTTGTCGATACCGCGAACTTGCAACCGATCGGCACGGCGATTCGCGCGGCGAAGAACGAGTCGATCCTGGATTTCCGATTTGACGGTCGCCGCGTCTGCGTGCGAACCGAGCTTTCGATCAACATCCGTTCGACCGACGCCGATCCGGCCGAGACCACCTTGACGCTCGCTCCAACTGAACGGGTCGCGTTCGACCGCGACTGGCGCCTGGTCGCCTTTGTGAATTCAAAGGGCCGTGTCCGTATCCGGGACGTGCGGTCCGGCGAAGAGGTCGCCGCCCCGTTCAGCGCGTTTTCCGAAGATGAATCCGCCTTCTTGAAAGCGCAAATTCAGTTTTCCCCATCAGGCGATCGGCTCGTGATGCAACACGGCGAGGCGGCTCGCATTTGGAACGCGCAAGGCATGCCGATCTCGCCGCGAATTCCCGTGTGGGACGGCATCGCCCAAAACCTTCGTCTGAGCCCCGACGGTCGCATGGTCGCTTTCGAAACTCCGGAGCTGGAGTCGCGCTTGTGGGATATGAAGTCCGGCCAACCCTTGTCGCCGACACTGAAACAGGTTTCCAACGATTTTCTTCACTACTCGGGCGACCGATTGATCGGTCGCTCGGGTTACTCTTATTTCGACACGGTTGACATCGCACCGGACGATCGCCCCACTCGCGACTTGATTGACTTGGCTCGTCTTTACTCGGGCCAGGAACTCGACCGCTCGGGCACGCCGAGTTGGATCGTGGGAACCGAACGCGTAGTCCTATTCCACCGGCTGAAGGCGAAGTACCCCGACGAATTTCGTCTGCCCGCGAAGCAAGTGCGCGACTGGCGCCGACAGCAGATCGGTCGTTGCCTCCAGACCGGCAACGTGTCGGCCGCCGAACAACACTACTGGTGGCTCGTCCGCGAACTGGCGACCGAGCGGTGAGTTGGCTAAACTGAAATCACCTTGAGAACCGGAGTTTTTCTCGCCTCGTCAAGTGGAAATCCGTTGTGGCGTCCCCCGCGTTCCGGAGAACGCGGCTACTGCTCAAATCCCGTCGGGTTTAAATAAAAGGTGCCGCGCTGGCCCAGCGGGCCAACGACTGTGAAGCACACCAGCTTCAATCCCGGGCCTCTCCACTTCTTCGGAGGGCCCGGAGGTGAGTCTCGGCGCGGCGGGCAGCGAAGACCTCACCCGCGACCCGATCGA